>JBLMWN010000163.1:0-8962 GCA_050257255.1 Betaproteobacteria bacterium
GACTAAATGAGAGAGTTGCAGTCTAAAAACCGGACATTTCTATTTTGGTAACGATAGGACATTTCTACTTTGGCTTGACACTTTGGAACGAAATCCTTGCAATTTTTGCCCGTCTGTACTATTCTCACGACATCACGTGTCGGACATCCGTGTCAATCCGTGGCTAATATTCTCGACCTGCGGAAATAGTGTGACGAGCTTTAAACACGGGAGTATAGTCGTTGTGTTTTTACTCTTAATTCTTGCTTGTTAATTGATATGTTCCTACTGGTCTCATCGGGAGTAACAAATGGCGGATAAAACGGCAACGATTCCCTGTCCACAATGCAGCGGGAAAGGCTTCATACCATGTCCTGTCTGCCGCGGACAGGGAAGGCAGCCCAGTACGAATGCCGCCCAGCGTCCCTGTCCGAATTGTCACGGAACGGGAAAAAGCGTCTGTCCCTGGTGCCGGGGCGCCAAAAAAGTACCCGGAGAAAAATAACCATCTCCGCGATTCATCAGGTCCGTTTCGATGAAAGGGACTCCGCCCCGACAGCGTGCAAGAGGAGATACAATGATGTTAACGAGAACCAGCGTTGCCGCTTTCGTGGTTATGTTGTTCATCTCGTCCGCTGCTGCCGAAGAACGGCTCGGGGTCACCGTGTACCCCGGAGCGAAATACGATCAAGGCAGGACGAAACTGCTTCAGCATTCTCTGTCTGTTCAAGGGGCTGCATATCGGACCAGCGACGACATTGCAAGAGTCATAGCATTTTACCGGAAGCAGGGGCTCCTGCTCCTGAAAACCGGCGGCTCATCGAACGAGCATGCGCGGTTCAAAAAAGTCGATACTGACGTGGATGTCGTTGTTCGGAGCCCGTGGAAAGATTCGCAAACGGGCGCGACAATGACGGGCACCCTCATTCTGATTTTCAAAAAAGAGGAGAAGAAAAGTAAAACGGATTCATCGATCTGATTCACCCCGGTAGGGATGCCATGAAGAAGCAAGTAGAGTATCTGCAGAGGATGTTTTACGATATTTGGAATGATTTTGGAAGTGTCTATCTCCTCGTGAATTATTCAAGTAAAACAAGTATCGGCAAACGCGGTTTTACTGAAGAAGAGATGAAACACGGACTGGTTCTTGTCTTTAATAATAAAACCAATAATACATTAGATTGGGATGCTGATGGAAACCTCACCTGCGTTCTAGCCTTTAATGCACGCAAAGAAGATATATACATTCATCACGACGATTTGCTTGGCGTGTTTTCCCCGGAAGCAGGAGTGCGGTTTCTCAGAAGCGATATCGGCAATGAGCCTGCAGCCTCACCCAAAATGGATGCGGAGTCTCGTCATAAAAAGCAAGTCGTTTCGATGAGCGATTTTAGACAAAGGAAGAAGTGAAGGGAAATAAAAGTTCCTGACGTATCCGGCTCCGAACATAAAAAGGGTCTTCTCATGAAAAAGAAAAGCAAAACTCCATCTGAACCACAGGGCTCCGCAAAGAGCCAAGGCCTCCCGAACATCCTGAAACTGATATTTCTGGCAGCAGTTCTGATCGGCGCATGGTTCGTGCTGGATTGGCTGATCAGCGGCAAATAAAAAGGGACCCGGATGTATAACACGAAATTGGAAGCGATGATCGGAGGTTCGGCATGTACAACATATACCTGTCAACAATGCTTCTTGTCACGCTGTCCGCACTATCAGCGAATGCAGAAGAGCGGTTCCCGTCCGACCTGATCAAGACATCCTCCGGCGACCTGAAAATCACGTTTATTGGCCATGCGTCGCTCATCTTCTCTTTTAACAACAAAACAGTTTACGTCGATCCGTTCAGCAGGCTCGCGGATTATTCAACGCTTCCGAAAACCGATGTCATCGTCATCACCCACGAGCATCGGGACCACCTCGATCCCGCTGCGATCGAGATGGCACGGTTAAAGAACATCGACATCGCGTTCCTGCCGATGAACCTGCCGTATACCATGACCCCGGAAATGACTGCTGCTGCGAAGATGATCCAGCCGAAGATCCTCTATCCCTACCACTATGGGCCCACCGACACTTCCCTGCTCACGGCGCTTTTGAAGGACCAGAAGGGGATCGAGGTGCGTATCCGGAAGATGGAGTAGCGGGACGAAGTAAGAAGTATCGGTATGTTTTTCGCAAAGTGTATTACGTTTGACGCGAGTGCCGATCATGATAAATGTAAGGCGCCCAGTTGTGAGAACAAGGAGAGCATCATGAGCATCGGTACCATCCGTTTTCTCGGCGCGGCGCGCGAGGTGACGGGCTCATGCTACCTGCTGACCCTGCCGAACGGGAAGATGCTCGTTGACTGCGGGATCGTGCAGGGCCCGAACAATTCCCGCGACCGGAACCGCGAGCCCTTCGCTTTTGACCCGAAAGGGATCGACTTCCTCTTCCTGACCCACGCGCACCTCGACCACTCCGGCCTGATCCCCCGCCTCGTGAAGGAAGGTTTCCGGGGCAGGATCATCACAACCACGGCGACGGCGGACCTGATCGGCCCCATGCTGCTCGACTCGGCGAAGATCCAGGAGAACGACGCTGAGCGGAAGTCCTGGCGGGCGATGCGGAAGGGCGGCGAGGCTGTGGAGCCGCTCTACACGACCGGGGACGTGGAGAAGGTGCTACCGCTCATCGATCGCGTGAAGTACGGCCAGGTCATCGACACGGGCACGGGCATCCGGTACCGTTTTCTCGACGCGGGCCACATTCTCGGCTCCGGCAGCCTGGCGCTGTGGCTAGCCGCCCCGGGCAGCGAGAAGAAGATCATCTTCTCGGGCGATATCGGCAAGAAGGGAACCCCCATCATCAACGACCCAACGCTCGCTACTGAGGCCGACTACGTGGTCATGGAATCAACCTACGGCGACCGGTTGCACAAAAACGATGCAGACACTGCCAAAGAACTGGCCGAGGCGATCACGACAACATTCGCGAAGGGCGGGAACGTGGTCATCCCAGCCTTTGCCATCGGCCGTACGCAGGATGTCCTGTATCTTCTCAACCGGCTGGTGCGTGAAGGAGCGCTGCCGAAGCCCGCAGTTTATATCGACAGCCCGTTGGCCGAGGAGGCCACGAGGATCTATCTCAGCCATCCCGAGCTCTATGACGAGGAGGCGAAGCGCCTGATTGCAGGCGGAACGATCGGCGATGCCATCGACATCCGGTTCACCCACTCCGCCGAGGAATCCAAAGCCATCAACAAGATCAAGTCCAAGGCCATCATCGTCGCGGGCAGCGGCATGTGCGAAGGAGGGCGTATCCGGCATCACCTGAAGTACAACCTGTGGCGGCCGGAATGCAGTATCATCTTCGTCGGGTTCCAGGCGCAGGGAACGCTGGGCCGGCGGATCGTGGACCATGCGCAGTCGGTCACCATCTGGGACGAGGAGATCACGGTCCGGGCCCGGGTCTGGACCATCGGCGGGTTTTCGGCCCACGGCGACCAGAAGGAGCTGCTGGCATGGCTATCGGCGTTCAGGAGCAGGCCGACGGTCTTCGTGACCCATGGTGAAGAGTCGGCAGCGCTCACCTTTGCAAACCGGGTGAGGGAACAATACGGGTTTACGACCCACGTGCCTGAGCTGGGCCGGCAGTTCGAGCTGTAGGGCGATGCCGGGGAACATCTCAGGAACCTGAGGACAACTCAGAGTCAGGTTTTTACGGTTGAACATTCATCTCTCAAACGTGCGCTCATTGAAGGGCTTATCCATATCGACACCGGTCTCGGTTAAACGATCTACCGGTTAAATACCATCGAGGTAGTCATCCTGGCGTCGCTCTTTCTTGATGTATCGGGACATCCTAGGGTCATGCCTTTAATGTTGGACTTTACCCGTTCTCTCTAATACTCTGAAAGCCGCAATTAAATAATTCCGCATTCAGCAACAGCCGCTCTGCATTTGACCGTTCCACACTCTGAACTGGACTTGATCCGCCGTTCTATGCTATTCTCGTAACTAGTATCGCCCATTACGCCGGCGCCACAGGCTTTTAGCGGGAACAATTCGGGTCCGGGTCGCCGGGGAGGTCCCATGGAACGACTGTCAAAAAACGATGTACTTGCCCTGGCCGCAACGAGCGGCGATGCATCTCATGTTGACCTTTCCGGTCTGAACCTGAGGGGGGTGGAACTGCTTGGTATGCGTTTCGACGGCTCGAATCTGAAAGGCGCAGACCTGTCGAGCGCCAACCTGAGCGGGTCGAGTTTCAGGAATGCCGACCTCTCGGCCTGCAACCTGAGCAGTTCGAACTTTACCGGCTGCTCATTCACCAAAGCGCGTCTCGACAAGGCAGACCTTACGTATTCCAGCTTCGTCGGAGCCGATTTTACGGAAGCCTCCCTGACGGAAGCGAATTTCACGACCTCGAAAATCTCCGGTGCCGTCTTCGAGAAGGCCGATCTCACACGGGCCAATATCCAGATGGTAGATGGGGCGATGATCCGATGCAGCGGGGCGACCATGGTGAAGATCCACGCACGGAGCGCAAGCCTGATCGGCGCGGTTCTCTCGGGGTGCGATTTGCGCGGCGCGAACCTCCACGGGACGGACCTCAGCAACGCGGACCTTTCTTCCGCTGATCTCCGGGAAGCGGACATCCTCGATGCGACGCTGACGGCGGCCGACCTCACGAATGCCGACATCCGCCATGTCCGTTTGAAGCGGACCGATCTTACGCGTGCAAAATCCGGCGGCCTGAAGCACGATGAAGAGCTGCGGGAACTTGTGGACCGTTATACCAGACACAAATCGAAGACATCTTAGAGACAGGGCGAGCCGTTCGGGTAGATCTGGCGGAATTGTGCTCACGCGGGGTAGTACCCTGCCGTAGCTAAACCGCGGGCAAGCGGAGGAGTGAGAGGGAGGGAACTGCACGAATTACGGATGATGTGAAGGACGCTGGTCCGGGGAAGGCATGATACCAAAATAAAAGATCTGACGCGTTAGCATGCGGTCACGTTTTGACTTCTAGCAGAAGCAGCGTGGGGAAACAGTTTTTCGATTAGCGAATGAATTTCTCTCGAGATGAACGGTTTTACTAAGTTCCCTTCTGCAAAGGCAAGTGCTTCCTTTGGGTAATCCTTCCCTCTGGTGGTCACAATAATAATCGGAATATTGCTGTAGGCTTCCTGTGCTTTGACCTTCTTAATAAATTCAAGACCGCCCATGCGAGACAGGAGCATGTTCATATCGACAAGTATCAGATTCACTCCGGCATGCTCGGCTAGCTTTTTCAGTCCCTCCTCTCTTCGTAATGCGGTGATCGTCTCGCATTTATACCGTTTGAGAGTGACTTTATAAATCTGATGGAGTGGTTCAGAATCATCAATAACCAGAACTTTATTCAGCATATTTCTATTCGAACTCTTAAAGATTTATCGGAATCGCGTGAACATAATAAAATTAAGGACGTGTAAAGTCAATATTGTTTGTGCAATAACAGTATCGTCAACAGTATCGTCCGTCTGCTATGTCTTTAGTATCCATAATTGATATGAACGGACGCGTGCGAGATGAAATTGCCTCTTGTTTTTTATTTTGCTCATGCTGGATTTAAATCTTTGCGTCTCTGCGAGAGACAAAGGTTTTAAGGTTCGAACATGACCAAAAGCCAAAGACATCCCCCCGGACTGTATGTCCTCTTTTTTACGGAAATGTGGGAGAGGTTTTCCTACTACGGGATGCGATCACTGCTGGTCTACTACATGATCAAGCACCTGCAGTTCACGCAGGAACGGTCTTCGGAGATTTACGGGCTCTATACCGGGTTTGTCTACTTTACCCCGCTCTTCGGCGGCATGCTCGCGGACAGGCTTCTCGGGCAGCGCCGAACCGTGGTCCTGGGAGGCGTGCTCATGGCCATCGGGCATTTCCTGATGGCCTTTGAAAGTCTGTTCTATCCGGCTCTCATTTTCCTGATTCTCGGAAACGGCGCATTCAAGCCGAATATCTCGACCCAGGTCGGTGCGCTTTACCCTGCCCGCGACCATCGCCGCGACCGCGCGTTCAGCCTTTTCTATATGGGAATCAATCTCGGCGCGTTCTTTTCTCCCCTCGTGTGCGGGACCCTGGGCGAGAAAATCGGGTACCACTGGGGCTTTGCCGCTGCCGGCGTCGGCATGGTGATCGGGCTTCTCGTTTATCTCTCGGGCCGAAAGCACCTTGCCCCCGATCTGATCATGCAGAATAAGGAATCCCGACAGGAGAAGTCTTCGGAACCCATGACGCGCGAGGACTGGTTCAAGATCGGCGCGATTTTCGTCATGATGGCGCTCTCCATCGTTTTTTGGAGCGTGTACGAGCAGCAGGGCAACACCATGGCGCTCTGGGCCGATGCCAATACTGACCGGATGATCTTCGGCTGGGAGATGCCGGCCTCGTGGTTCCAATCGTTCAATCCGCTCATGATCTTCATTTTCGTTCCGCTGCTGAATATGTTCTGGGGTTGGCAGGACCGGCGCGGAAAAGAACCGTCGAGCATCGCCAAGATGGGAATTGGCTGCATCCTGCTTGCCGCGGCCTTCCTGGTCCTGATCCCGCCCGCCCGAGAGCTGGCAGTCCACCCGAAGGCGAGCCTCTGGTGGCTGACGGCCTGCACATTCGTGCTCACGATCGGCGAGATCCATCTTTCCCCGATCGGCCTCTCACTTGTTACCAAGATCGCTCCTGCCCGGATCGTCTCCATGATGATGGGCGTCTGGTTCCTCTCGAGTTTTTTCGGTAACTACCTGTCGGGATACCTGGGAACGTTCTGGGAGAAAATGTCCAAGGAGAATTTTTTCCTGCTGATGTTCAGCCTGTCCTTCGCCACGGGCCTTGCGTTCCTTGCGCTGCTCACGCCGCTCAAAAAAGCAATCGGACACGGCAAACAGACCGCTGCGGACCTGTGATTGCGAAATGGCGAATACTCAGTCGTCCATCCGAATAACACACGGAACGATTCGAGAAGGATTGCGTTAGTAGGTCTCGGTATCTTGAGAAAAAAACCGGACAAACGGGAAATTAGCTGAGCGGGTTATAAGATGGATGATAGCGAGATCGTGATTGTTGGCGGAAGCTGCAGCGGCGCGGCAGCCGGTTATGTTTTATCAACTGCGGGCAAACACGTAACCATTATTGAAAAAACAGTTTTTCCAAGAGAGAAACTATGTGGCGGCATGATTACCGAAAAAACGATGAATTTACTGAATGCAATTTATGGTAATTTTAATCGCAGTGAAATTGTTGATTCTGAGTACTCTCGGTATAGTATTTATCACAAGGAGTATGGGAAAATTTGTACCTATACAAATCCGGGAAGAAAATTGTTTTTTGTGGACAGACTGGTATTCGACAATTTCTTTTTAAGCAAAGCCGAATTGGCAGGATGTAAAGTGATTCAAGGTGATAAGGTCGATCGTATCAACGGCAATTCGATAGTGCTCCATTCAGGGAAAGAAATACGCGCGAATATCATCATTGGAGCCGATGGCGCAAATAGCGTCGTCAGAAAATCAGTGACCTCGGGAATAGACAAAAAACGTTATTCGTTTGGTGTAGAAATAAATGTGCTCTACAATGACCTTACTAATATAGCCAAAGAAAAAATGACACCTCGAATATACTTCGGCTATGTTGCCGGAGGCTATCTCTGGATATTTCCAAAGCGAGACTACGTTACCTTTGGGATCGGCGGTCCAGTAAACCATAATAAAGACAAGCTGGTAAACATATTGCGGGATTTTGTGCGCGGATTTGTTTCACCAGAAAAAAATATTCCGATGTCTAGATTGAAGGGACACCCGGTGCCTCTGCACAACTATCTAAGAAAGCCCTATAAAGATGGGCTGTTTCTCATTGGTGATGCAGCAGGTTTCGTTGAGCCGATCACGGGCGAAGGGATCTTCTTTGCGGTACTGAGCGGCAAACTTGTTGCCGAAGCCATTCTATGCGGGCACCATCTCGTGAAAAACTATCGAAATGCACTCCGTAAAAATATCTACCCGATCTTAAGACAAGGGTATATTGCCCGTCGTTTTTTCTTCAATCGTTATATTCAGCGTTATGCGATGTATAAAATGAAAAATAACGCCAAATACTGCAAATATTATTTTGACATGCTCTCATTGGGGAGAGATTACATCGAATACGCGATGCTGGTAGTGAAGGACCGTAATAGATACAAATGCGAGTAGCCCCTTTCAACTGACCCTCCGGCCGTTACCATGCAGTTTCGATAATATTGTGGTTGTATGGTAACCGATAGGATCCTTCCCGCAATAATTTCGGAGAGAAGTCGGCGATTTTATAATTTTCGAACAAGCTTGCATTGGCCAATTCGTTACGATAATCGATCTTACTATTGCTTCTGAAGAATTCTCGGAAAATCTTCCTTCATCAACGCACTTCTGTTATAATTCGTAATAGATTCCCTCTAAAAGAGGAAAATGGAAAGGCCACCCCCATCATGTTTGAAGCAAAAGATTTTGCCACAGGCTGCCTCACGGTAATACTATGCGTAGTTTTATTCCCCCTCTTTTTTCTGGTCTTCAAGCTGACTCTTTTTTTTGCCGTCTTCCTTGCAATAGTCATAGGCATTATCTTAGGGATAACCATTTTAGGTAGACTAGTGAGATTCTTTATCACAGGGAAATGACCACGGGGCGTTAAGGGAACACCTTCGAAAAAAGGCTGTCACGTGAGGATGCAGTTCTCCTATTGAAACCGTTCCTCAAGAGGGTCGTCAGGGCTATTAATCAGTAACCTGTCTATCTCGAACACTCGTCACACGGTAATGTCGAATACCCCGTTAAGCCGGGCTTGCGGCAACGGCCTTCGCCCGCCAGAGAAACAAAAAAAGGGCCGACCGGTATCAGTCAGCCCTTTTATACGTTCCGATATGACCAGGCAAGGCCTTAGTCCGCCTGCCGCTTGTCCTCGTCTTCCGGCGCAGGCTTGCACTC
>JBLMWN010000164.1:0-20616 GCA_050257255.1 Betaproteobacteria bacterium
AAGGCAGACTTCTGCGACATCTATACGGACGTCGACGGCGTGTACACGACGGACCCCAACATGGTGCCGCAGGCGAGAAAGCTCGACAAGATATCCTACGACGAGATGCTCGAAATGGCGAGCCTTGGCGCCAAGGTGCTCCAGACACGTTCCGTCGAATTTGCAAAAAAATATAATGTTCCGGTGAGGGTGCTATCGAGTTTCAACGACAACCCCGGCACCCTCGTGACCAGGGAGGATTCTGACATGGAAAAAGTGGTAGTATCCGGCGTGGCGTACGATAAGAACCAGGTAAAAGTGACGGTGGCCGGTGTGCCGGACAAGCCTGGTGTCGCGGCGAAGATCTTCAACGAAATATCGAGCAATAACATCATCGTGGACATGATCATCCAGAATATCGGCGAGGGCGGTCTCACGGATATGTCCTTCACCGTGCCCAAGACCGACTCCAAAAAAGTCATGGAAGTCATGAAGAAGGTCGTGGCCGAGATCGGCGCCAAGGGCGTCACCATCAAGGATGATATTGCGAAGGTTTCGATTATCGGCGTGGGCATGCGTTCTCACTCCGGCGTGGCCGCGAAGATGTTCTCTGCCATGGCGAAGGAAGGGATCAACATCATGATGATCAGCACATCGGAGATCAAGATCTCCTGCGTAATCGATGCCAAGTATACGGAGCTCGCTGTCCGTGTACTCCATGAGGCCTTTGAGATGGACAAGGCGGCGTAGGGGGCAGAGCTCAGAGATCACATGCTCTATGCACGATGATCCATGGAACGTTATGAAATCAACAGTATACTTATACGACACCACGCTCCGTGACGGAGCCCAGGCCGAGGACGTGAACTTTTCGGTCGAGGACATGGTGCGTGTGGCCAGGAAGCTCGACTTGTTCGGCGTCCATTACATCGAAGGCGGCTGGCCCGGCTCCAACCCCAGGGACGTGGAGTTCTTCAAGGAAATGCGGCACATCAAGCTTAAGAAGGCGAAGCTCGTTGCCTTCGGCGCTACGCGGCGGGCAAAGCTCAGAGCCTCAGAAGATCCGAGCCTGAAGGCGCTTGTCGCGTCGGGAGTCTCTGCCGCGACTATCTTCGGAAAATCATGGGACCTGCATGTGCACAGGGCGCTTAGAACGACCCTTGAGGAAAATCTCGAGATGATCGCCGATTCCGTGACATTCCTCAAGAAACACATGGACGAAGTGTTCTATGACGCCGAGCACTTCTTCGACGGGTACAAGGCAAACCCCGGCTACGCCGTCGAGGCGCTGCTCGCTGCCGAGGCCGCAGGCGCGGATTGCCTCGTCTTGTGCGATACAAACGGCGGCACGCTGCCGGATGAGCTCGAGCAGATCATCACGGCCGTCAAGAAAAGGATCAAAACCCCCTTCGGAATCCATGCGCATAATGATTCGGAACTCGCGGTGGCGAATTCGTTGGCCGCAATCAGGTTGGGTGCCAGTCAGGTGCACGGTACGATAAACGGTTACGGCGAACGGTGCGGGAACGCAAATCTATGCTCAATTATTCCGGCGCTCAAACTCAAGATCGGAGTCGACTGCATTTCCGCCGGGAACCTGGCGAAACTTCGGGACCTCTCCCGCTACGTTGATGAGCTGGCAAACCTGCCTCACCGGAAGCGCCAGCCGTATATCGGCGACAGCGCCTTTGCGCACAAGGCCGGCGTGCACGTTGATGCCGTTGCCAAGAGCCCGCTTACGTATGAACACGTCAATCCCGAGCTGGTGGGGAACAAGCGGCGGATTCTGGTCTCGGACATGGCGGGGAAGAGCAACATCCTCCAAAAGGCCACAGAACTCAACATCCCGATCACCAAGGACGGTCCGGAACTGGGCGCGATCCTCAAGAAAGTGAAGGAACTCGAAAATGAAGGATATGAGTTCGAAGGCGCCGAGGGGTCGCTCGAACTCCTGATGCTGCGCGCCGGGCACAGTTACGAGTCCGTCTTTAACATGTTCGACCGGATCGACTACCGGATCCTTACGGAAAAGCGGAAGGTCGACCCGCACCCGGTGAGCGAGGCGACGGTCACCGTGGAAGTGGGCGGTCAGACCGAGCATACCGCTGCCTGGGGCAACGGCCCGGTGAACGCGCTGGATAAAGCCCTTCGGAAGGTGTTACCCAAATATTTTCCGGGCAAGGGGCTGGAAAACGTGCGGCTCCTTGATTATAAAGTTCGTGTGCTTACCGCCGCGGAAGGCACGGCTGCACGCGTGCGCGTGTTGATTGAGTCCGGAGACGGCAAAAACAAGTGGGGGACGGTCGGCGTGTCCGAAAATGTGATCGAGGCGAGTTGGCAGGCGCTCGTGGACAGCATTGAATACAAGCTTTTAAGGACGAAAAAGAAAAGCTGAAGAATACGGAATTCGGATTGCGGAATGCGGGATAGAGGCATGGCATGATCGAAGAAGAAGGAATTGTAGCCGAGACCGAAGGGGGCATCGCCAAGGTGGCGATTCTGAAGAAAAGCGCCTGCGAACAATGCGCCGCATCCGGAGTCTGTCATCCCGGCGACCAGGATTTCATGGAGGCCGCCAATCCGCTGGGCGCCGTCAAGGGACAGAAGGTCAAGGTCGTCGTCGCGCCGCAAATGTACCTGAAGGCATCGATCATCCTGTACGGCATCCCCATGGCCGCACTCGTTGCCGGCGCCATTGTGGCGAAAAATATCGCCGCGCATTATGTCGGCGAGCAGAACTCCGACCTCTGGGCATTTATAGGGGGGATGGTATGCACTGTTATTTCTTTTTTGTTCATACGAGCGTATAATAAAAAAGTGGAAAAAACCCAGAAATATAAACCGGTGATCGTCGAGATCCTGTTGTAACAGACGTCACGAAAAGAGCGTTGGTACACCCCGTTATGAGACTGATTAAAAATCCCGACGAAGCAAGAAGGCTCGCGCGGACGATTCTGTCGGACATCCTCCTGTACAACCAGCCCAAGGTGAAGGAGGGGATTGAGAAAGACAGCCTCTTCGATGTCCTGACGGAGGAACTTGCCGAAGGGAAAAAATACTACGAGAACATGGTCGACGTGGAAATCCGCCGATCAACAAACTACTTTAACGAGGCCATTGTTGATGTGCTGGTCAAACAAGGGGGCAAGATAAAGTCCGAGATCTGGTAAATCTGCCGCAGGAGTGTGACGAACGGGCATCATATCCCTCTGGATTAAAATT
Organism: Betaproteobacteria bacterium; assembly: GCA_050257255.1. GTDB lineage: Bacteria > Nitrospirota > UBA9217 > UBA9217 > UBA9217 > JAJYKN01. The sequence goes on from JBLMWN010000164.1 coordinate 3,202, forward strand.
CTTTTTATAGAAGGAGTTGTCTATGCCGAACGCTGATGTCAAGGAAGTCCGCAATATCGCCATCCTCTCTCACGGCGCAGCCGGTAAAACTTCGCTTGCCGATGCCATGCTGTACGCGGCCGGCGCTGTCGATCTCCTGGGAAGCGTAGATGCAGGGAACTCCGTGTTCATGCATGAGCCGGAGGAAATCGCGCGGAAGATCACCATCACCTCCGCTCTCGGGTACGCCGACTGGAAAGGCGTGCGCATCAATATCATCGACACCGCCGGCTACATCAACTTCCTCGAAGAGACGCGAGGCACGCTTCGCGCCGTTGACGGGGCCGTTCTCATTATTTCCGCCATCTCGGGCGTAAAAGCCGAAACCGAAAAGATCTACAAATTCGCCTGCGACTATGAAATCCCCCGCGTCGCATTCGTGAGCAAGCTCGACAAGGAACGGGCGGACTTCTTCCGCGCCGTGGGCGACATGGAAAAGTATTTTTGCAAGAACGCCCTCGTGCTCCAGCTCCCCCTCGGGCTCGAAGACAAATTCACCGGCGTTGTGGACCTCATCAAAATGAAGGCATTGCTGTTCGCCCAAGACGGAAGCGGCAAGATCGAGGAAAAGGATGTTCCCGCCGCCATGAAGGACGAGGTCGCAGCCTACCGGAAGAAACTGGTGGAGCAGATCGCCGAAACCGATGACGGCCTTCTCGAGAAGTATCTGGACAGAGGCGACCTTTCCCAGGAGGACCTCATCGCCGGGCTCAAACACGGCACCGTGGGAGGCGGCCTCTTGCCTGTGCTGTGCGGCTCGCCGGTCAAGAACATGGGGATTCAGCCGCTCCTGGACATGATCCTCATGTGCCTCCCGTCGCCCGTGGAGCATGCGCGTATTGTACAGATCAAAGGCTCGGACCCCAAGACGGGCAATGGGGTTATGCGCAAACCGACCGCAGATGAGCACCTTGCTGCCATGGTGTTCAAGACCATCAACGATCCCTTCGCGGGGAAACTGTCTTTCGTCCGCGTTTTTTCCGGTACGCTCAAAGCCGATTCCGCCGTCTATAATTCAACGAAACAAGTACGGGAAAAAGTCGGCTCCTTGTTCTACATCCAGGGGAAGAAGCAGGTACCGACGCAGACCCTTGCTGCAGGCCAGATCGGGGCAATCGCAAAGCTCAAGGAGACGCTTACCGGAGACACCCTGTGCGTCGAGAGCCACCCGATCGTCATGGAATTCGCCAAGTATGCTGATCCGGTAATGTCCTATGCAATTGCACCTAAGTCACGGGGCGATGAAGACAAGGTGAGCACCGGCATTCATAAGCTCCTCGAGGAAGATCCCACGCTGAAATTCGCCTACGACGAACAGACGAAGGAGATGGTGCTCTCCGGCATGGGGCAGGTCCACCTCGAGGTCACCCTCGAGAAACTCAAACGGAAGTTCGGCGCCGATGTAACGATGAAAACTCCGAAGGTTCCGTACAAGGAGACGATCCGCGCCAAGGCCGAGGCCCAGGGGAAATACAAGAAACAAACCGGCGGCCACGGCCAGTACGGAGACGCGTGGATCAAGATAGAGCCCCTGCCGCGCGACAGCGGGTTCGAGTTTGTGGACAAGATCGTGGGAGGCGTGATCCCGCGGCAGTACATCCCCGCAGTCGAGAAGGGCGTGGTCGAGGCCATGCATGAAGGCGTGCTTGCCGGGTATCCCATCGTGGACATCCGGGTCACGGTGTTCGACGGCTCCTATCACAGCGTCGACTCCTCGGAAATGGCTTTCAAGGTCGCGGCGAGCATGGGTTTCAAGAAGGCCATGGAAGCGGCCAAGCCCGTGCTGCTGGAGCCGATCATGAGCGTGGAGGTGGTCTCTCCCGACGACACATTGGGCGCCGTTATCGGGGACTTAAACTCGAGGCGCGGCAAGGTCCAGGGCGTCGTTCCCCAGGCGAACGGCCAGACGATCAAAGCGCTTGTGCCGATGGCCGAAATGCTCACGTATGCTCCTACGCTCAACTCGCTCACGAGCGGCCGGGGCATGTACACCATGGAGTTCTACGGTTACGAGGATGTCCCGAGCCATCTGGCGCAAAAGATCACCCAGGAGCGGGCAGCGCAGCACGGCGGAAATCAGAGCCAGAAAGAGAAATAATACATGTACAGAAAAGACACCCTCGCGAACGGCATACGGGTCGTGTCCGAAACCCTGCCGAAATCACGCTCCGTATCCATCGGCGTGTGGGTGAAAGTCGGCTCCCGGCACGAGCCGCCGCAGATCGGCGGCATCTCTCACTTCATTGAGCACCTGTTCTTCAAGGGGACCGAAAAGCGTTCCGCCAAGGACATTGCCATCGAGATGGACTCTCTCGGCGGAGAGATGAATGCTTTCACGTCGCAGGAGACGACCACCTACTACGCCAAGGTCGTTGATGAGCACCTGCCGGTCGTCATCGAAATCCTCGCCGACATCCTCCTTGGCGCGAAGTTCGACCCCGCCGAGATGGAGAAGGAGCGCAAGGTCATCCTTGAGGAGATCAAAGGGGTCGAAGACACTCCTGACGATTACATCCATGAGCTCTTCACGAATACGGTCTGGCCCGACAACTCTCTCGGCCGTCCCATCCTGGGCACCAAGGATACCATCAAGGCGCTCAAACACGACGATATCATCTCGTACATCGGCGACTACTACAGCCCGAAGGAAATCGTGATCTCCGTGGCCGGAAATTTCGAGCACGGCCGCCTGCTTGAGCTGTTGAACGCGCACTTTGGAAAACTTGCGCGGAACGGGGTTCCCAAAAAAGAAGCAACCCCGGCGTTTGCCCATGCCGTGTCCGTACAGAAAAAGCAGCTCGAGCAAGTTCAGCTGTGCCTCGGCTGCAAAGGACTGCATTACACTCACGAGGACCGTTACACGATTTCGGCGCTCAATACCGTACTCGGAAACAGTATGAGCTCGCGTCTATTCCAGGAGGTCCGTGAGCAGTACGCTCTGGCCTATTCTATCTATTCCTATGTGACATTCTACCGCGATACCGGTCTGCTCACGGTCTACGCCGGAACGGACCCGTCAAACGCGCTCGAAGTGGTTCGGCTCGTGATGAAGGAACTGAAAAAGATCAAAGAAGAGGGTATTACACCGGCGGAAGAGCTCAGGGTGAAGAACCAGATCAAAGGGAACCTGATTCTGTCACTTGAAAGCAGCAACAGCCATATGAGTCGCATTGCCCGCCAGGAAATCTACTTCGGGAAATATCTGTCCATGGACGACATTATCAAGGGCGTTGAGAAGGTGACGGCGGAACAGGTGCAGAGACTCGCCCGGCAGCTTTTTAGCCTCGAGAATATCGCCCTTACTATTCTCGGGCCCCTGAACAAGGCTGACGTGCCGGATACCGTTTTGGAAATATAAAGGAAGAAGCCGTAAGGCGGGAGGCGCCAAGCGCAAGGGGAAAGCCGGTTTTCCTCCTCTCGCCTTACGCCTGACCCCCTTACGTTTTTTAATTTAAAATGCCCGATCATCTCGTTGTCCATATAACTCAACTTCCAAATTCGGCAGGACTTCCTCTTCCTCATTATCAGACCGAGCACTCGGCGGGCGTCGATCTCTACGCCGCAGTGGAGCGGGAGACGGTCGTTGAAGCGGGGAAATGGTCGCTTGTTCCTACCGGTATTGCCATCGCCATCCCCGAAGGATATGAAGGTCAGGTACGGCCCCGGAGCGGGCTTGCGCTCAAGCACGGCATTGGCATGCTGAACGGACCCGGCACCATAGACGCCGATTACCGGGGCGAGATCGGGATCATCCTCTTCAATTTCAGCAACGCCCCTTTCCTGATCCGGCGCGGCGACCGTATCGCCCAACTGGTCTTCGCCAAGCTCGAGAAGGCGAGACTCGAAAAGGTGGACCGGCTGTCCGAGACCGCACGGGGCGCAGGCGGGTTCGGGCATACGGGGGTAACGTCGACGATCCCTGATGGGAGTACGCTTTCCGGAACCTCGGAGTGTAGCGGAAGAGGCGTATAATGTTGTCAGACTTTTTTAAGAAGAATAAGACATTACCGTGTCATTTGTAAGGAGATTGTAGCATGAGAAAGAGAAGCATAATCGGACTTGCAATTTTGATCGCGCTCTGTTTGACGTCATCTGCCTTCGGCCAAATGATGAAGGTAACCGAGAAGGTTCTGCCGAACGGTCTCAAGGTGCTGCTCAAGGAAGAACACAAGGCGCCCGTCGTGACGTTTCAGATCTGGTACAAGGTCGGCTCCCGGAACGAGAAACTGGGCACGACCGGGATGTCTCACCTTCTCGAGCACATGATGTTCAAGGGCACGAAGAAGTACGGCCCCAAGACATTCTCGCAGACGGTCCAGCGCAACGGCGGGAACGATAACGCCTTCACCGGCAAGGATTACACGGCCTATTTCGAAACCTTCGCATCCGACCGCATTGAAATCTCGCTTGATCTCGAGTCCGACCGCATGCAGAACCTGCTCATCGACCCCAAGGAGTTCAAGTCCGAGCGAGAGGTTGTGAAGGAAGAACGCCGCATGCGGACGGACGACGATCCGACTTCGACCATGGTGGAGGAGATGACCGCTGCGGCGTTTATTGCCCACCCCTACGAATGGCCGGTGATCGGCTGGATGGCGGACATCAACAACATCACCCGCGATGATCTTTATAACCACTACCGTACGTACTACGCACCCAACAACGCGACGATCGTGGTGGTCGGTGATTTTGACACAAAGACGCTGTGGCCGAAAATAGAAAAATATTTCGGCCGGATTCCGCGCGGACCTGCCGTGCCCGCGGTCGGTGCGGTCGAACCCACGCAGCTCGGTGAACGCAGGATCATCGTCAAGAAGCAGGCCGAACTCCCGGCCGTCTTTGCAGGGTATCATACGCCCGATCTCAAGGACAAGAACACCTATGCCCTCGAGGTCCTGCAGGGGATCCTCTCTTCAGGCAAGAGTTCGCGGCTCTTCCGGTCCCTCGTATATGACAAACAGATCGCCCTCTATGCAGGCGGTGATTACGACAATGTGTCTACTGATCCCAACCTGTTCTATATCTATGCCGGCGTGATGCCGGGGAAAACAACCGGAGAAGTCGAAAAGGCTTTGTACGCCGAGATCGACAAGTTCAAAACCGAGCCGGTGACCGATGAGGAGCTTCAGAAGGCCAAGAACCAGATCGAGTCGAGCTTCATCATGGGCCAGGACTCGAATTTCAACCAAGCTATGCTTTTGGGCCGGTTTGAAACCGTAGCTAACTGGAGACTCCTCGAGACCTATGTGGACAATATCCGCGCGGTGACGAAAGAAGACGTCATGGGCGTGGCAAAGGGGTATTTCTCCGAGGACAACAGGACCGTCGGGATTTTGATCCCGATCAAGGATAAACATTAGAGGATTATAGCCAATACCGGTGCCTGATGAAGGGCAAGATTCGATCTGTGATTATCCGCGGTTATAAAACTAATTATTACAAAGAGGCGACTACAATGAGGTTCACGAAATATATCGTTATTCTTCTGCTTGTTGCCGGTATTCCGGCGGCGGCCCAGGCCGCCGAGCCGCTCGGCAAGCGCATTCTGCTCGACAATGGAATGGTCCTTCTGCTCTCGGAGAAACACGATATTCCGATGGTCACCGTGAACATGGCAATCACGGCCGGGAGCACGGCGGAACCTCCGGACAAACCAGGGCTCGCATCCATTACGGCGTCGCTCCTCACCCAGGGGACAGCAAAACGTACGGCAAGCCAGATCAGCCGCGAGATTGATTTTATCGGCGGCTCGCTTTCGACGTCGGGCGGGGAGGATTTTGCCTCGGCCGGTCTGCGAGTGCTGAAAAAGGACATTCGTACGGGATTGGATCTTCTCTCTGACGTTCTCGTGAATCCGATTTTCGACCAGAAGGAGATCGATCGGAAGGTGAAGGAAACGCTTGCCGAGATCCAGCGGCAGAAAGAGGAGCCGGCAGTCGTGGCCGGCAACGCCTTTGACAAGGCCGTGTTTGGCGGCAATGCCTACGGCAGGACGAACGACGACGTGGCGGCATATCTACCGAAACTCACGCGTCAGGATGTTCTCACGTTCTATTCTGAACGCTATAGCCCGAACCATGCAGTCATTGCAGTGGTGGGTGATGTGACGGAGAAGGAAATCGTAGCGCTCTTGGACGAGTATTTCAAACGTTGGCAGAAGAACGAGCAGTCACCGCCGGCATACGTCCAGCCGCCCGTCATTGAAAAAACGATGATAAAGAAGATCGACAAGGACATTACTCAGGCAAATATTGCCATGGGCCATGTGGGCATCAGCAGGGAGAACCCGGACTTTTATGCCTGCATGATTATGAACTATATCCTGGGCGGCGGCGGTTTCTCCTCCCGGCTCATGGACAACATCCGCGACAACAAGGGACTGGCGTATGACGTACACAGCGGATTCGCGGCCCAGAAGGAACCGGGCGCGTTCATGGTGGCGATCCAGACCAAGAACGAGTCGGCGAATGAGGTGATCGCCGAGACGTTGAAGGAGGTTCGCAGAATACAATCGGAACTTGTCTCAGAGAAAGAGTTGAACGATGCCAAGGCGTATCTGACCGGGAGCTTTCCCTTGCGGATGGACACTTCCGCAAAGATCGCAGCAATGCTCACTTCCATCGAACAGTTCAACCTGGGCCTTGATTATCCGCAGAGATATCCTGCTTACATAAATGCAGTAACGCGGGAAGATATTCAGCGGGTCGCGAAAAAATATCTCCATCCGGACAACATGGTGATCGTTGTCGTCGCGAACCAGGGAAAGGCGAAACTGAAGTACTGATTAGATTAGCCACGGATGAACAGAGATTAACACGGTAAGGATAAAACGATGACCAAAATCAACCTTGCTTTATTTGGTTCTCATGTTGTTTTATCATTCTATCCGTGTCCCTCTGTGCTCCTTTCTGGTTAATATCCCCCATGTCTTCCATTATCAAAATACTCCCTGATCACGTCATCAACAAGATCGCCGCCGGCGAAGTGGTGGAACGGCCTGCTTCCGTAGTTAAAGAGTTGATCGAGAACTCAATCGATGCCGGCGCAAGCGAGATTTTCATCGATATTGAGCAGTCCGGCAGGCGGCTCATCCGCATTACGGACAACGGGTGCGGCATGTCAAGGGAGGACGCCCGGACGGCATTCCTGCGGCACGCCACGAGCAAGATCGCGGGCGATGAAGATCTCGCGGCCATCCGTACCATGGGATTCCGCGGTGAGGCGCTCTCGAGCATCGCGTCCGTGTCCCAGGTTCGGCTCCTGTCGGCCCTCCGGGGCGCACCATCAGGGGTCTTGATCGAGATCGAGGCGGGAAAGGTCAAGTCCGCCGCAGATGCCGCTGCGCCGCAGGGGACGTCCATCGACGTAGCCCATCTGTTTTACAATACCCCTGCGCGGCTCAAATTTCTGAAAAGTGCGGGGACCGAGTTTTCCCATATCCTGACCGCCGTGTCGCGTCAGGCCATGGCCCATCCCTCCATACGGTTCAGGCTCACTCATAACAAAAAAATGATGCTCGACCTCCCGCTGTCGACGAGCGTGAAGGAACGGGCGTTTCAGCTTTATGGCAGCGAGATCGCTGAAAACGTGATTGCCTTCTCCGGCGGCCGGGATGGCGTCCATGTCCACGGCCTCATCGGCCGGCCGGCATACAGCCGGGCGGACCGGACCTACCAGGACTTCTATGTGAACCACCGTGCGGTGAAAAATCCATCGCTCACGCACGCGCTCTATGCCGCATACGGCGATATGCTCATGCGCGGCCGTCACCCGGTAGGATTTATTTTTATCGAAATCGACCCCGCTCTCGTAGATGTGAATGTTCATCCCGCCAAGGCAGAAGTGCGGTTCAGAAACCAATCTCAGGTTCACGATCTGATCAGAGACGTGACACGGGCAGGGCTGCGTGAACAGGGAATGCCTATTATCGAGGCCGCCGTCCCGGCGGAGGGCCGCGCAGAGGGGGTGAGGGAAGCTCTCGGAGATTATCTGCAGGGAGTCGCGCCTGGAGACAGTGCAGTTGCTGAAGGCAAACCGTCCCCGTTTTTCGGCCGCCGCAGGGGTGATATGAGAACACCGGGCCTGCAAATCGAGTCGGATCGGTCTTTCCGAAGGGAGTCTGAGGCAGATTTCCCCCCGCAATCCGGTCTGCTCCCTGACCACGATCTTTTCCCCATTGCCCAAATCCACGATTCCTTCATTATCGCGCAGTCAAGAGAAGGGATGGCGATCATCGATCAGCACGCAGCGCACGAGCGGGTATTGTACGAGAAGCTGCAGGACCAGTTCAATATGGGCCTTGTGCCGGTTCAAAACCTGCTGATGCCTGACCAGGTGGAACTCGGTCCTGCACAGAGCAGTCTGTTGTCCGAGTACCTGCTCGAATTGCATAAACTCGGTTTCATTGTGGATGATTTCGGGAACGGCGCGTTCGTGATCAAGGCAGTGCCGTCTCTCCTTGTCGGCGCCGATTACCGGAAGCTGCTGCTCGATGTCCTCGATGAAGTCAATGTCCACGGCAAAAGCGGAAGGATCGACGAACTGCGAGACGAGATTCTGAGCGTCATGGCCTGCCATCCGGCGATCAAGGTCCACCGGCATCTTTCGTACCGGGAAATGGAAGAATTGCTCGACAGTCTTTTTAAGTGTCGCATGCCGCACACGTGCCCGCATGGAAGGCCGACGGTAGTGCGGTTCTCGATGGATGATATAAAAAAAATGTTCAAAAGAATCTAGGGATCATTTCTTCGGGACTTCTCCTTCACGACATTCCCGATATGGCACCGCATGAATGGAGTGACCGGATTTTTTATGTTTTATTCGCTTCTGTATAAGGACAGACGGATTCTCTTGTTTTTTGCAGTGGTTTTTCCCGGCGTTGCCGGCTGTACCGCGAGCATCACCCCTGGCAACCTCTTAAAACAGATGCTGGAGGGAACTGAGCCGTTGATCGTGGATGTCCGTTCGCAGGACGAATATGACCGGGACCATGTGCCGGGAGCCTTGCACGCGCGGAGCTGATCATGACCGGCGTGATCGCAGAGGGAGACGTTGCGATGGAGACTTCGGAAAGCCGTCTTGATCTTGCGGGGGTGAAACTCGTGGGCGAGAAGGCCGCAGTCTCAGCGAAGCATGATTCTATCCTGATCTTTTCCGTCAGTCGGATTGAAAGCCCTTACACATCGGGTTACCTTCACGGTTCCCGGAAGGTCACGGCTGAACACCCGTTGTAAACTTGAATATGTCCGGTGAAAAACCCATCCTCATCATTGCAGGGCCGACTGCCGTCGGAAAGACCGATGCCTCCATCCTTCTTGCGCAGGAATTCGGCGCGGAGATTGTGAGCGCCGATTCCATGCAGATCTACCGCGGTATGGACATCGGTACGGCGAAGCCTACCAAGGAGCAGCGCAAGCTCGTATACCATCACCTGATCGACATCGTAGAGCCGAACCAGCCCTACAGCGTGGGCGATTACCTCAGGGACGCCAGGGCAGCCATTGACGGCATCATGAGCTCGGGCGGCGTTCCCATTGTCGTCGGCGGGACGGGGCTGTACATCCGCGCGCTGACGCGCGGGCTGTTCCATGGGCCGCCTGCAGACTTTGACCTGCGCGAACAGCTGTTGCGGCGTGAATCAGAAGGACAAGCCGGTACGCTCTATTCCGATCTCGTAAAGGTGGACCCCGAGGCAGCAATCAAGATTCATCCAAATGATCTCCGGCGCACGGTCAGGGCGCTGGAGGTGTATTACTTGAAAGACAGGAAACTGTCGGAATTTCAGCGCGAACACGCGTTTAATGAGAGACCGTACCGGTTCCATATGCTGTTCCTTGTGCGGAGCCGGAACGAACTGTATCCTCGCATCGAGCGGCGTGTTGACGAGATGCTCGACATCGGGCTGGAAACCGAGGTCAAAAACCTCATGGACCGGTACAGCCATGATCTCGCATCGATGCAGGGCCTGGGTTACAAGCACTTCATCGAATATTTTCTCGGAAAGACTTCGCGGGAGGAAACGGTGGCTCTGCTGAAACGCGACACCAAGCGTTTTGCAAAACGCCAGTTCACCTGGTTCCGCCGTGAACCGGCGGCGGTGTGGGTTGATATCACCGGGCTCGAGAGTGCCAGGGAAATTATGGAACGAATAAAGAAAAGCATTGAAATTTCAAATAAGTTGGTATAAGATTACAAAAATTATTGTGTCGAGGCCCCGAGGGGAAAAACGCAGTTCGTGACTGCTTCACGGAGGGATGGATGGGAAAGTCGCAGGTAAATCTCCAGGACATTTTTTTGAACCAAATGCGCAAAGAAAAAATTCCGGTCACCATGTATCTGGTCAACGGCGCACGGCTCACGGGGACGATTAAAGGGTTCGATAATTTTGTCATCCTGTTGAAGCAGGAAAACCAACAGCTCGTGTACAAACACGCCATATCCACCATCATCCCGGAAAAGCCCCTGGAACTTCTGGAAGCCATGGAATCGAAGAAGGCAGAGCAGGAACAGACAGCGCAGGCGTAACGGAGTGTGGAATTCAAAATCCAGGCTGAGGATGCAGACGCGAAAGGGCAGTTTTAAAATTCTCGCATCTGCGACGACCTGCGAAAATCATTGTCTCCCGGATCTGTTAATGGATTATACAGAATGTCAAGACGAAGGGTAGGGACCCAAACGATAAGCATCGGCGTCATTGGCGGCAGCGGCCTCTACGAGATGGAAGGGTTGACGCAGGTGAAAACCGTGAGGGTTGCCACTCCCTTCGGCAAACCTTCGGACGATTATATCGTGGGCACGCTGTTCGGCAGACGGGTGGCGTTCCTGCCTCGCCACGGCCGGGGACACCGGATCATGCCGACCGACATCAATTACCGCGCAAACATCTATGGTATGAAAAAACTGGGCGTGGAGCGGATCATTTCCGTCAGCGCCGTTGGCAGCATGAAGGAAGAGATCAAGCCTGGCGATATCGTGATCCCGGATCAATTCTACGATCATACGAAACACCGGCGCAGCACCTTCTTCGGGAACGGTGTCGTGGCGCACGCGGGCATGGCCGATCCGGTATGTGCAGACCTCAGCAATGCACTCGTTGATGCGGGAGAACGGGTGGGAGCCACGATCCATCGCGGCGGCACCTATTTTTGCATGGAAGGGCCTCAGTTCTCGACGCGCGCAGAATCACTTACCTACCTGGCCTGGAATGTCGATGTAATCGGTATGACGAACGCGACCGAAGCAAAGCTTGCGCGGGAGGCAGAGATATGCTACAGCACCATTGCTCTGGCAACGGACTATGACTGCTGGCACCACAGCGAGGAGGCCGTGACCGTTGAGGCCGTGCTTGCGGTTATGAAGAGGAATATCGAGACATCGAAGGCATTGATCCGTGAGGCGGTAAAGCTGCTTCCTGAATCACGGAGTTGCTCCTGCGGTGAGGCGCTTCGGAGCACAATCATGACTCCGGAAAAGCTCATTCCCGCGAAGACGAAGAAAGACCTTGCACCGATCATCGGGAAATACATGAAAAATAAATAGGGATTTACCGTAGAAATCGCAGAGGCATTCTTAAGATGCAATACTGGGGAATAACCATCCGCTCTCTGCACCCGCGTCCTCTGCGGTAAAAAATCTTGTGGAGGTTTTATACGTGAGTTTGCTCGTGGTCGGGACCGTTGCTCTGGATTCGGTAAAAACTCCTTTTGGAATTGTTGATAATGCCCTCGGCGGCTCAGCCACGTATTTTTCCGCTTCGGCCAGTTATTTCACCGATGTCCGGCTCGTAGCGGTGATCGGGGAGGACTTCCCGAACGAGCATATACAGTTCCTGAAGAGTAAAAACATCGATACGCAGGGTCTCGAAGTGCAGAAAGGTGAGACCTTCCGCTGGAGAGGCGAATACGGATACGATCTCAACGAAGCCCATACCCTGGAAACGCGTCTGAACGTCCTTGCGACGTTCAAGCCGACGATCGCCGACGATTACAAGAATTCCGACGTCGTGTTCCTGGCAAATGTGGACCCCGAGATTCAGCTCGATGTGCTGCGGCAGGTCAAAAAACCGAAACTCGTGGCGTGCGATACGATGAATTACTGGATATCGAGCAAGCCGGACGCGCTGAAGCGCACGCTCAGGGAAGTAGACCTGCTCACGATTAACGAAGCGGAAATACGGCAGCTCGCCGGAGAGGCGAGCCTCGTCAGGGCGGCAAAGAGCGTGCAGGCAATGGGGCCGAAGGCAGTCGTGGTCAAGCAGGGGAGCTATGGCGCCCTCATGTTCAACGGCCACAGCGTATTCAGTGCGCCGGCCTATCCGCTCGAATCGGTCTTCGATCCGACAGGCGCCGGGGACACCTTTGCAGGCGGTTTCATGGGGTACCTTGCGAGTACGATGAATTTTAACGAAGACAGCATGAGAAAGGCCGTGATCTTCGGCAGCGTGATGGCTTCGCTGAATGTGGAGGCTTTCAGCCTTGACCGGCTTCGAAGTCTCGATTACGGGGAGATTGAAGGCAGGTACCGCGAGTTTAAAAAACTCACGCATTTTGAAGACATCTAGCGGAGATTATTCATGGGGTTGTCATGTTTACCATTGATCAAAACATAACGTACCAGAAGATCAGAGAAAAGGACATAGCCAAGGCGTTCTTTTCCATGAACAATCATCAGATCGCAACGCCGGAAATGATGCTCGAGGACGCGCGGAGTTACATCATGTTCTTCCATGAGACCGGGGGAAAACTGTCAGCCTATATCGGGCTGCATCTCCTGCAATCGGGCCGGAAACTGTTTTACACCCATTCGTCCAATCCCTTTCAGACCGGTGAGATGGGATCGGTGGAAGAAGAGGCGCTCGGTTTCGTCGAAGGGCTTGGCGGCCTGCTCGATACCATCGACTTTACAAAGATGTCCTCCGAAGAAAAGAACCGCTGGATAGAAAATCAGGATCTTTTCATAGAAAAGCCCGAGCCCGAAAGTCCCGCCGAGGAAAAGGCCGAGGAAACAGAACAGGAAAAGGCATCTTCCGTGCAGCCGGAACCGCAGGCACCTCAAACGCCATCTTTTGCCCCGGAATCCGCTTCGGAGATGCAACTGCCGCCTCAAATGCAACCAGCGCCGCCGACGCGGTATGCACCTCAGGCGCCGCAACAACCCGTACCACCTGAGACTTCTACACCGCAAACACCTCCCGTGCCGCCTGTTCAAGAGGCCCCTCTTGCGGATGTTGACGAGATGCGCACGAAGCCGAACAGTCGCGCGGCCAGAAGGACTGCTTCGCCCACTGCGCCTCCAAAAGGCACACAGGGCATCCTGCAGGAAGCGATCAAAGCGGGTGTCGTCAAACCGCCGAAGCAATCAATGAAAAAAGAAGCGCAGTCCGCGGTTGGCGTCGTAAGCCGGGACCGGGAAGCACTCGCACGTCTGCTCACATCGTTTTGAAAGGAGTACAGGGAGATGAGAACACTGGTACTGATCATTTTGCTGACGATGGCAGGGTGTGCCACAGCCGGCAATGCCATAGATAAATCTAAAAGGGCCGAAGGATATTTTCAGAAAGGGCTTGCGCATTTTCAGGACAAGAATTATGAGCTTGCATCGGTGGAATTCAATCGCTCTCTGCAAACCGACAGTTCTTACAAGCTGTCATACTATTACCTCGGAATCATATGCGACTTCCAGGGCAAACTGGACGAGGCGATAAAATATTATAAAGAAGCAATCAGCCTGGATGGCCAGTTTTCCGAGGCGTATAACGCGCTTGGTGCCGTATATTCGAAACAGCAGAAATGGAACGACGCCCTGAAAAATTATCAAAAAGCATTGGAAAACAAACTGTACACCACGCCTCATGTGCCCTATCTGAATATGGGGCGCGTATATATGGCGCAGAAGGACTACAATAAAGCCGTTGAGTCCTTCCGCGATGCCAAGCGCTTTGTCAATCAGGACTTCATTATTTATGAGCTTGGTACGGCACTGTTCGAAGCGGGAAGGATCAAGGAATCAATCAACGAGTTTCAGGAAGGGGTGGGGCTATCACCGCAAAATGCGAACATGCGGTACAGCCTGGCGCTGGCGCTCTTGAAGGACGGAAAGAAAAAGTCTGCTGCCGTAGAGTTCAAAAAAACGGCTGAACTGGCGCCGAAGAGCGATCTTGCCCGAAAGGCAAATGACTATCTTAAAGCCCTGAGGTGACGGATGGATACATTAGGACAATACTTGCACGATGCGCGGATTGCCCGCGGGATCGATCTGCGCGATGCCGCACAGCAGACCCGCATCAGCATTCAATATCTCAAAGCTCTCGAGGAAGAGGATTTTTCCAAGCTGCCCGGCGAGGTATTCGTCAAGGGTTTTCTCAAGAGCTACGGGAAATTTTTAAACCTCGATGAGGCAGAGGTCATAAAAAAGTACGGAGAGCTCCGTCAGAAGCCCTCCCCCGCCGGCGCTGCGGTTCAACCTGAGCCATTCGCACCGGCGGTCGAGCATAAGAGGTCTTCGAAAATCTCCGTTGAACCGTTTATCTGGGGGGCCGGCATCCTCGCTGTCCTCATCCTGTTCCTTTTTACCGCCCTCCCTGCGCGGCATCCGAAGGAAGTCCGTCAGGCAGACGTGCCATTGCCCACCGGCCCGGCTGAACTTGCCTCTGGTCCGGTTCCGACGTCCAAACCGGAAAAGCTGTACCTCGAGGTTATAGCTCTCGAGAACACCTGGCTTCTGGTGAGGACTGATACGAGTCCCCAGAAGAAAGCTGTGCTGAACAAAGGGGAAAGTCTCATCTGGAGCGCCGACGAGAGTTTTATGCTGAGCTATGGCAGCGCAAGCGCGATCAAATTGTTGCTCAACGGTCAGGAGCTGACGGTGAATGAGCCGAAGAACGCCGTAATCAGAGACCTTGCCATAACTGCTTCGGGGATCGTGAGCCACAAGATTCAGACCGAAAATGTCAAATCCGTGAACCCGAGACGGCTGGGCGATGTTGCGTCGCGGCAGTCTCAGACTTCCGGAGCGCCTGGGGTTGAACCGCAGGCTCGTCATGAGCCTCAGCAGGTATCGCCAAAGCAGAAACAGGCCATCGAGTCGCAGCCGTCTCAGACTTCCGGAGCGTCTGAGATCGAACAGAAGCCCCAGCCGGCGCCGCTTCCACAGGCATCGCAGGTTCCTTCCTCGCAACCAATCGCACCGTTGGAAATGCTGCAACGTTCGGCACATTAATACAAACGATACAAACGCGCTGATGAGTGTATCATTACGGGGAGCGGGGCGATTCCTCACTTCGTTCGGTGCAACGTCCGCAATCCCATTGCACCGGGTTGTTACGATCCCTTCGCTCGCTATGATGACGTAACAAAACTGTGTGCGTTCGTATTAGGCCCGTTCCGGGGTCTGCTTCGTCAAGCGAGCTGGCCCTTCACCGGTGGCCGGGTTTTTTCATCGTTACCATTCCCGACCTCTCCATTCTGCTCACGTGCGTGCCGCGCCAGTACACCCGCCTGCAGGAAGAACATCTCAGAAAAGCGTCATACTTGTCATAAACGTAATGAGGCACGCTGTCCCTGATTTCTTGCTTGGCCACTGCGTTGAGCGGATGGTTGCACTCGGAACATCGGGTGAGAGGCGGTGGAGACTCATCAGATGGCAAGGTTGCGAGCACCTGCCGGATCTGGTCTTGTACATCATCGCTCTTGACGAATACGTTATTGGCAGCAAGGGGGCGGGCCGCCAACTCGGTGTCCCGCGTGAGGATCACACGGCCTTGTTCGAGCGATAGGCGGAGGATTTCGTTATCGCTGAGCGTGCGGTCGTAGAGGACGTCGAAGCCCAGAAGCCGCATGCGCTTCGCCAGCCTGCCCAGCATCACATCGGCGATGAACTTCATGGGGAACCCCTTTTACCGCAGAGGACGCAGAGATCGCAGAGAAAAACCCAGGACATTCTTGGACGCAGATTTGCGCAGATGAACGCAGATAAGAAATAAGGATTTTTTTAAATCCGAGTTTGCCGCTCTTATCTGCGTCCACGTGCCTTTGAATTTATCCGTGTTAAGCCGTGGTTATGAAAATCTTCTCAGTCTGAGCGAATTCGACACGACGCTCACGGAGCTGAAGGCCATGGCGGCGGAGGCGAACATGGGGTTCAGGAGAATCCTGAAGAAGGGATACAGAACCCCTGCGGCAACCGGTATGCCGATAACGTTGTAAAAGAATGCCCAGAACAGGTTCATTTTAATGGTCTTCATGGTCCGGCGGGAGAGCCGCATTGCCGCCTCCACCACGCGGAGATCATCCTTGATGAGGGTAACATCCGAAGCCTCGATAGCGACGTCCGTGCCTGTACCGATGGCGATGCCCACATCGGCCTGGGTGAGGGCCGGGGCGTCGTTGATGCCGTCGCCGACCATGGCCACGACGCGGTTCTCGGCCTGGAGCTTCTTCACCATGTCCATCTTGTCCTGTGGGAGGACCTCGGCCAGCACGCGCGTGATGCCGAGGTCCTCGGCGATGGCTTGAGCAGTCCGGCGGTTGTCTCCCGTAAGCATTACGACTTCGAGCCCGAGATTCTTGAGGCCGGTTACCGCCTCCTTCGAGTGCTCCTTCAGCGTATCGGCGACAGCGATGATCCCGGCAGCCTTATGATCAACGGCAACGAACATGGGCGTTTTGCCGCCTGCTGAGAGT
Source organism: Betaproteobacteria bacterium (assembly GCA_050257255.1). Classification (GTDB taxonomy): domain Bacteria; phylum Nitrospirota; class UBA9217; order UBA9217; family UBA9217; genus JAJYKN01. Next base: position 19,920 of record JBLMWN010000164.1, read on the forward strand.
TTTCCCGACTCGGCGAGGAGCTTTCCGAAATCGATCCGCTGTTCGGCCATGAGCCGTTCATTGCCGAGAATGATCTCTTTTCCGTGGAGCATCGCCCTGATGCCGTGGCCGGGAAGCGCTTCGAATTCATCGGCTTGATCAAGAACAATGCCTCTCCCGACTGCAGCGCGCACGATTGCTTCACCGAGCGGATGTTCCGATCCCTTTTCAGCAGACCCGGCATAGAAAAGGACATCCTGTTCGTTCATGCCGTCCCGAATAACGTCAGTCACCTGGGGCTCGCCGCGCGTGAGCGTGCCGGTTTTATCGAGGACAATAGTGTCGATCTTCTGCGCGCGCTCCAGGCTTTCTGCATTTTTAAACAGAATGCCCTGCTCCGCGCCTTTGCCGGTTCCGACCATGATTGCCGTTGGCGTTGCCAGACCCATGGCGCAGGGACAGGCAATGATGAGCACGGCGATGAAGTTCACAAACGCGAAGGTGAATCTCGTCTCCGACGGACCGAATATATACCAGATACCGAACGTGATCAATCCGATGGAAATGACAGCGGGAACGAAGATGCTCGAGATGTAATCCGCAAGACGCTGGATCGGCGCTTTGGACCCCTGGGCTTCCTGAACCATGCGAATGATCTGGGAGAGCATGGTGTCTTTGCCTACCTTGATCGCCTCGAACGTGAAGGCACCGGTCTTAT
>JBLMWN010000165.1:0-3622 GCA_050257255.1 Betaproteobacteria bacterium
ACGACGGTAGTCGTTCCCTCCCTCACGTTTACCGACGCCATGGAGATCGACCTTGGGGACCGGAAGGTCGAGTTGCTCCACGCAGGCCCGTCGCATACCGTCGGGAGCAGCATCGTGTACGTGCCGGACAGCAAGACGCTGTTTGCGGGCGACGTCCTGTTCACCAATTATCACCCGAACATGCGCGACGGAGACATCCGGGGATGGATCAAGGCGCTCGATGTGATCGCATCCATGGATGCCACGAGCATCATTCCCGGACACGGGCCGCTTTCAACGAAAAAGGACGTTGCCGAAATGAAAAGCTATCTCGTCGCCTTCGATGCAAAGGTGAAGGAGCTCTTGGCCAAATCCTCCGATCCAGAGTACATCGCATCGGAGGTCAAGAAGGCGCTTCCGGCACGTCAATATTTCGGCATGTTCATCGTGTCGAATGTGAAAGGGTTGTACTTGAAAAAATAGTACTCAATGCCCGACTAGTGAGGATCGTCGGATTGCGCGTATATGACATGAGCGAACAGGAATACGAAATAAGCACGGACAAGGCGCGGCTTGATCTTGCCATGATCCACGATTTTCTTTCAAACTGCTCGTATTGGGCCGCAGGCGTCCCCCTTCTGGTCGTGAAAAAATCGATCGAGAACGCGCTCTGCTTCGGCGTGTACCATCGGGGCAGGCAGGTGGGCTTTGCTAGGGTCGTGACCGACTTCGCCACCTTCGCTTACCTCGGCGATGTCTTCATCATCGAACCCTACAGAGGCAGGGGACTCGGCAAACGGCTTGTCAAAACCATTATGGACCACCCCGAGCTTCAAGGCTTGCGCTTGTGGCTCCTTGGGACCAAGAATGCCCATGAGCTGTACCGGAAATACGGTTTCAAGAAAGTGGCGGAAACGCCGCTCGTGGAAAGGCTGATGGCAATCCGGGACCCTGACGCGTATAAGAAAAAAGAGAAGTGAACCAACATGCGTCATTAGGCTTTAGCGGGTTTGGCAGAATTATATATAAGGAGGCGGTGCATGATTATTTCCGTGATTTCATTTCTGATCGTTTTTACGACGGTCGTCCTCGTCCATGAAATGGGACACTTTCTTACAGCGCGCAAGGCAGGTGTGAAGGTCTACGAGTTTTCCATCGGTTTCCCGTTCACTCCCAAGATCGTCACGCTCTTCAGGCACCGGGAAACGGAGTTTACGCTTCGCCTGTTGCCGCTCGGCGGCTTCGTGAGCTTCTCTCGGGACGGCGATGAAGATGCGCGAGATCTGTTCGGCGTTTCTTCCTTGAATAGGGCGCTGATCCTCTCGGCGGGCTCGCTGTTCAATATCGGCTTCGCCTTCCTGATATTCATCCTCGTATTTGCAGCAGGGAAACACCTTCCTCTTGTGCAGGCAATCCTGTCGAGCGTCAAAACCGTCTGGTCCGTGATAGGGGGCACAATCGAATTTCTCGTGAAAACTTTCTCCGGACAGGGTTCGTGGGAAGGTCTTGCCGGACCTGTGGGCATAGCGGCGCTCGCGGGCAAGGCCGCGGCAAAAGGCCTGCTGAACATCATGTATTTCACCGGCATGCTGAGCCTGAGCCTCGGGATCATAAACCTCATCCCCTTCCCTGCCCTGGACGGCGGCCAGCTTGTAATGCTGTTGATCGAAACCATCAGGAAAAAGCCTCTCAGCGTGAAAACGTACCAGGCGGTCAACCTCGTCGGGTTTGCGTTGTTCATTCTCCTTTCAATACTGGTTACCTACAAGGATGTTGTAAGGTTGATGGCATGACAGCAATTGCAGGGTCGGTTGTCTTCCCGGACCCGTAAAATAAAAAGGCTTAGAGGGCGACCTCTAAGCCTTTTTTGCTGGATTAATGTCAGGGTTTTTACCTGAGAGCGTTTGTCCGGGTCACTTCTTGATGCATGTTTCCTCGACAATCAGGTGCGCTTCATCCTTGGTGAGATCGTCCTGCTGATAATAGAGGTAGTCGTCCACCATATCGCAAATGACCTCACGAGGAACATCCGGGTTAATGCCACGGACCTCCTCCTCGAATAACTTCGCGGCCCAAGGCGCGGCTTCTTTATTCTCTATCCTGTTCATAGCGTTTCCTTTAAGGCCTTCCTGGTCCAATTATACCTCATCATGCCTCTTGCATCCTCCAACGCTACCTTCGGAACGAAGGTGGAAACCGGGAGAGCGTGAGGGCGCGGATGAAAAAGTCTTGACAAGCAGCGTCATCGCTGTTTATCCATTTGACATTCGCCGCCCTTCTGATATAGTTAATCTGTTTTTTCTCACCCGACTGGAGAGAGGCTGGATGAGGGGGTTTTATTCGATATGCGCTGGACATTCACATCTTGATTTCCGGCGTGAGCGCATTTCCCGCAGCTTGCTTCGGGAGCTTCGGTGGAGCCCCCTCCGGCAGGAGTCGGAGACTCCCTAATAACGCGACCTCCCGCGGATTACGGCGCATTACCCCCGGCAGGAGCCGGGGGGACTGCAAGTCGCGGTGTTCAAGACAGGAGTCTGCATGACCGCAGGAAATAAATCATACGGTAAATTATCTTTTCGTATCGCGTTCATTGTCCTGCTTATTCTCATCGGGCTTTTCCTGTTGTCGTTGTGGGCTGACAGAGAGTCAGCAGAAGTTGAAGGACCGTCACGCCTGGTCAGAGGGCCGCACAATACCATCTATGTTCAGGTTGATCGGAGTATTGCAAAAGTTTCTTCCGAAGGCGAACTGCTTTACGTGCTCGATCTCGACACGGATGCGTCTGTACCGGATGCTGCCGATTTTTTCGTTGAAGAAGACGGACGATTGCTATTCGCCCGGCGGGATTCACAGCTGCTGCAGTATTATTCCCCGGAGGGAAAGCTGCTTGCTACGCATTTGCCTACGCCGTCACCGCCAGTCGGAGCAAATCATTCCTGCAGCCTGACCAAGGACCCATCCACAGGAATTCTTTATTTCGCGGATCCGTCTCGCCATCGTATCCAGATATTCGGGCCGGATGAGAAAGAAATAAAGACGATTACCGTTCCTTCCGGCACTCCGGCGTCTTCGCCCATCGGCGACCGGAGAGAGGATTCGGACCTGGAAAGGGTCTTTTCTTCGAAAACCCCGCTCAAATACCCGAATGGATTGACCTTTGCAGGTGACAGGCTGATTGCTGCAGATACCGGAAATTCGCGTATTATTCTATTCTATCCCGACGGTACACTTGATGAAATTGTTCCTGTTTTCCCGCTGGAATCATCAAATTTTATCAATCCTGTTAAGGTTGACCGGTTCGGCGATACAATATATGTTGTTGTTCGCAGCCAGGGTTTTATCGGCGGCAAAGTGCAGTCATTCGAATTTAATACAGGTCTTCCGAGAAATTTCAGGTATTCAGGATCGAGCGACCCCCGGGATATTTTAGCCCGTCGCGATGATGTTCTCGTGGCTGACCGCGCCTCGCTGACCGTCATGCGCTATGCGCACAGCGGACGTTTTCTCGGTACCTTTGGAAAGCCGGGTTTGCAGAGCCTCTACGCGGGCAGCCAGCTCAAAAGGAAAACGTATGAATGGATCAGGAAAGGTTCGCTTGCAGGCATTGTCGCCGTTTTTGGCTGGCTCCTCTTTACATTAATCA
>JBLMWN010000166.1:0-5810 GCA_050257255.1 Betaproteobacteria bacterium
GCCCTCACAAAAAACCACCTATCGAAGCTTTACCCTATATATAGAAGACTCATCGGCTATCATCCTGCCGCTTAGGGCTTCTTGATCCTTGGATTGAGACGACGTGAAGATGTCGTGTCAATCCTTATAGGAAGTCAAGAAGAAATAGTTAATAGTTTCAAATTTTCGAAATCAAAACTTGTAAGTGGCTTCGATAAGGAGCCGGATGCTGAAAAGTATTTATTTCTTGTTGTAACTTTCAGCGCGTCGTTCTTCCTGAAAGTTGCGATGTTCAAGTAAGTATTTATGTGCGGATTTCATTTGAAATTGCCAGGCGGCAATACGGAAATGTGATGCAGTACTGAGTAAAGCGAAAAAGAAGCGTGATGAAATGTTTTTCTGACTAGAATCTGTACCGCAACAGTACTTGGATATTCTTGATATCTTCTATTGGATTAAGACTGTACTTGCTAAGCGATGGAACAAGACTCCATGTAATCTTATCATAGTCTTTGTGGAGTGTAATGGCAACTGACTCTTCAAAGTATTCGTTCACCGAGATGATAGACGTACCCCCGTGTTCAGGAGCGGTGCTCACACTTGTGAATTTTGTGAAAAAGCCAGCGAAACAGTCGCTGTCAATCACTACAGGGATATTTTTGGGCGAGTCGTTTGTTGGATGCATCGTCAGAGCAGAAAATAAACCCGGGTCATTTGCTGCAGCGGGAGAAGAAGCGTAGATCATGATGAGAAATAAAGCTATTAAATATTTTCGAAGACCAATGAATGACACAATAAAGCAACCCCGATCAGTAATTTCATTATATAATAGTGTTTGTATTTCTTATGTGTTTTATTGCATAAATTATGCCTCCGTCTTTTTGGACTTGCAAATAAAAATATATCAATATGTTATCTGAAGACGGGTTTGGGGTGTGGTGGGAAAATGTGGATAAATTACCACTATCATAGGGTGATATGACCACTTACATGTTTCACTCTGAATATCACAGCTTTTTTATGCCGGCATGATTGCACATTAGTAATACAGCCGACAAAAGATCGTAACGTGACCTGCCATGTGTTTTGCGGACGAGGTTTTTTTCTTGCCGCAGAACGATAGGGTTTCTAAAAACAATGATCGGATTCTGTTATTCCATCCTTCTGTCTTGCTGTATCATACGGCGTATCATATCATAAGAGACAGGAGGTTAACGATGTCTTACCAAGATGTGCTGGCATTCGTACAAGAGAACCCGCGTGTTTTATCGCCACGATTGACGGGGACCAGCCGAGGGTAAGGGGCTTTCTTACGGTCCTTTTCAACGACGGGAAAATCTATTTCACCACGGGCACGATGAAGAACGTATACAGGCAGTTGAGCGCGAATCCCAACGTCGAGCCGTGCTACTGTTCGCAGGACTTCGGGAAGATGCTTCGCATCTCCGGGAAGATCGAGATCATCGACGACCGGGAAAAGAAGCGGCAGATCTTGAACGAGCGTGACTATCTCAAGTCCTTCGGGGGCAAGGTGGACGATCCGCGGTTCATTCTCCTGCGCTTTTCGCACGGCAAGGCTCGCTTCTGGACGATCCAGCAAAATATGCGGGAGAACGAGATCCCAGTGATCGAGTTCTAACGAGGCATGCCTCAGACCGATGAGTCAAAATCAAGACGTTAAGCGAGTCTCACACGGAGGCACGAAGTCACAAAGAAAAAAACAATGTGTGCTTTCATCTTCGCGATCTGTGTCTTTGTATGAAAAAGAGGTTTCACTGGTCGGCAATTGAGATGGGGAAAGAAGGCTTCCGGTAAAAAAAGTCAAGAAATTTCTTGACAGTCTCCGGGAGTTTAACTATATTCATCCTATGTTCATTATGAATCTCCTCACTATTAAGCGCGGTCTGCAGGCAGCATGGCACGTTAATGCCGTGGCTGAGGGGAGATTCTATTAACTTTTTGCATCATCAATAGAATAGCAAACACCCACAAGGCCACGGAAAATAAATTCCGTGGCTTTTTTGTTTTCCATAGGTTTCATTTCATCATTCCTGTGAAAACAGGAATCCAGGGTTTCATCCCAGCAAACCCCTGGATCCCGGGTCAAGCCCGGAATGAATGCTTTGCGTTTTCGATTAGTGGCCACAAACTTTACGTTTGCGTCTTGCGCGCAGACTGAAGCCTGCGGCTACGGAAATCTTCCGAGAGGTCGCGTTATGAAATGGAACGCTGAGAAGTACGCCGCGTCGCCCCGCAGGTCGAGGGTCTTTGCCGCACTCCTGACCTTGTATATCGCCTGGAGCTCAACATATCTCGCAATCCGGTTCTCGCTCGAAAGCTTTCCGCCGTTTTTTGTCGCCGGCTCCCGCTACATGCTGGTCGGGGCGGCCATGTATCTTTATCTAAGACGTCGGGGGGCACCTGCACCCACGAGACCGCAATGGCTCAGTGCATCGACAGTCGGGGCCTTTCTCCTCATGGGAGGAACGGGCGGCGTCGTGTATGCGGAACAGTGGGTGGGCTCGGGCCTGGCTGCCCTGGTGCTCGCAACAACACCGCTCTGGACGGTGCTGTTTTCGGGCATCTGGAGACAGTGGCCGAGGCGAACCGAATGGATCGGCATCGTTCTCGGGCTCGCGGGCATAGTCCTCCTGAACCTCGAAGGAGACCTCAGGGCCTATCCCGCGGGCGCAGTGCTCCTTGTTCTTGCGGCGGCATCGTGGTCGTTCGGCTCCGTGCTGAGCACGCGGCTTGCGCTGCCGTCGGGCGCGATGGCGAGCGCCTCACAGATGTTTACGGGAGGATTGGTGGTGCTGCTTGCAAGCCTGTTGTCTGGCGAAAGCATAGCGGCGGACCCGTCGATGAAGTCCATAGGAGCGATGGCGTACCTTGCGGTATTCGGCTCGCTCCTGGGCTACACGGCGTATACGTATCTTCTTAATAATGTCCGCCCGGCACTTGCAACGAGCTACGCTTATGTCAATCCGGTCCTGGCCGTCTTCCTAGGCGTATGGCTTGCCGGGGAACATATAACGACGACGGGTATCATCGCGATGTTAACCATCCTTGCCGGGGTAGTGCTGGTGATTGTGGGACAGAGGTAGTAAGACTATTGCAGATTGCGGATGGGAGGGAAAATGCAAACAACCGACTTTACAGAAATTGCCGCGCGCTATGAACGGGACTCGCTCATTCAGAAATCAGCGGCTGCGAAACTGATCCGATTGCTCAACATTCAGCGTAACGACGACGTGCTGGATCTGGGCTGCGGTACCGGGGCCTTGGCGCGAAAAATTCGTACGATGACCGATGGGAACATCATCGGTGTCGACCCCTCGGAGGGGATGATTTGCGAGGCTGAGTCAAAACGGGACGGACAGGACATCACGTTCAGTGTGCAGGTCGCGGAAAGACTCGATTATCTCGACCAATTCACCGTCATATTCTGCAATTCCGCTTTCCAGTGGTTCCGCGATCCGCATCAGGCGCTCAAGAACTGTTATGCAGCCTTGGAGCGGGGCGGCCGCATGGGCATTCAAGCGCCCGCCAAAAAGATCTACTGTCCCAATTTTCTCGCGGCAATGGAGGCGGTTGCGCGCGACCCTCGAACAGCAAACACCCTTTCGAGTTTCAGACCGCCGTGGATCTTTCTCGATACGGCGGAAGAATATTCATCGCTCTTCAAACAGGCCGGGTTTATCGTTCCCTTTGCCGTGATAGAGGAGATAAAGACACTGCATGCACCCGGCCAGGTCATAACGATTTTCGAGTCAGGTGCGGCCGCAGGGTATTTGAATCAGGAGTTTTACGGAGCGCCGATCGCCGAAGCGTATACGAAGGCATTTCGTGAGATCGTCAGGGAGTCCTTTCTTCGCCAGGCAAACAAAGAAGGACAGGTGGAATTGATATTCAACAGAATCTATCTTCTCGCCGTTAAATAGAAAGGAGAGAGGCATGTTCATCAAACATCGGGGTTTTGAACCCGTCGTGGATTCCTCCGTATTCGTAGCTCCAACTGCTGTTCTTGTCGGGAAAGTCAACATTGTCAAAGACTCGCGGATTATGTATGGTGCCGTTCTTGATTCGGAAGGCTCGAAGATCGAAATTGGTGAAAGCACGATAATCTGCGAAAATGCGGCGATCAGAGCCACCGCATCGGGCGACAAAGATCATCCCGTGTTGATAGGAGATCATGTCTTCATCGGCCCCCACGCTACTCTCTTAGGCTGCACCATCGAGCCTTGTTCTTATATAGCAACCGGCGCAACCGTTTTGCAGGGTGCGGTAATTCACTCAGGTGCCGTCGTAGCAGTCGGAGCGCTCGTTCATGCCAATGCGGTAGTTCCAGGCGGGTTCTTTATCCCTCCAAATACCATCGCTATTGGTGATCCGATAAGGATTTACAGTCCTGATGAAAAAGAGGTCCTGGCAGATGCAATAAAATCCATCGGCTTTGCAAAGATTGCGTTCGGTATCGAAGCTAAATGGGAAGATCGCCTTTCGAGATATAGACAGATTACAGAGGTTAGATCAAAAGAATTTGGAAATCATTTAGATGATGTCATTCTGGAGAAATGATGAAAGACGTTAGCCGTTTGAACATAGACCGGATCGCATTTATCGGCCGAACGCACTTCGAATACGTGCGGATGTTCGGCCTGGACGAATCCTTTTTTCAGAAAGGACCTGTCCTGGATTGCGCGGCCGGTCCGTCGTCGTTCGCAGCTGAGGCGAGTCAAGCAGGATTTAACGTTACCGCATGCGATCTGCTCTATGGAATCTCCGTCGACCATTTGGTAAAGAAGGGCAGAGAGGACATCACGCATGTATTCGACAAGCTTGATGAGGTCGCGCATCTGTATACGTGGAAGCATTACAGGGACAAGCATGAAATTATCGCACTTCGACACATGGCGCTGGACTTGTTTTCACAGGATTTACCCGCGGGGCTCGCGGAAGGCCGATATGTCCGTGCAGAGCTTCCTCGCCTGCCGTTTCCCGATAAGGCATTTTCTCTTGTGCTGTCGAGTCATTTTCTTTTTCTGTATGGCGACCGGCTGGACCTCGACTTTCACACGTCGTGTTTGAAAGAGCTTGTCCGCGTGTCTTCGGGAGAAGTGAGAATCTTCCCGCTCCAGGGACTCGACGCAAATCCCTATCCGCATATGGACAAGGTGCTGTCATTCCTTAAGGCAGAGAACATCGCTGCGGAGACGGTGGAGGTGCCGTTTGAGTTTCAGAAAGGATCGAATCGGCTGATGAGGCTGAGACGACAATATTGATTTAATAAAGGAGGCAGATATGCCGATTGTAAGAATAACGATCCGCGCCGGAAAGCCGCCGGAGTACAAAAAGGCATTGTTAGACGGTGTGCATCACGGACTGGTTCAGGCATTCAAGATACCTGACCATGACCGGATTCAGGAGCTTCACGATCTCGCTCCGGACCACTTCGAGATTCCTTCCGTGAAAACGGAACAACTCACCATCGTCGAAGTGACGGCATTCAGGGGCAGGTCGATTGAAGCCAAGAAGCAGCTTTATCAGACCATCGTGGCCAACCTCGCAAAGAACCCGGGTATCGCGGGAGATGACATAGTGATCATCGTCCACGAGCCGCCTCTGAAGAACTGGGGCATCAGGGGCGGGAAACCGGCGAGTGAAGTCAATGTTGGATTCAGGATCGACGTGTAGACGAAGGTTCAGCAGGGAACAAGACAGAGTCTATGTCCTGCTCGACGTGACGATCAAAGACAGAACAAAGTTTCTGCAATATGTGGAGGGCCATCGTCCGTCTTTTCAGCAATACGGAGGTAAGCTGCTGTTCCGCA
>JBLMWN010000167.1:0-20573 GCA_050257255.1 Betaproteobacteria bacterium
GGCTAGCGAGTACTTCTCCAATTTTTTCTTCCTTTTATCACCTTCCTATGGTAAATTAGTACGATTCAGAACCGGCTTTTCGGAGGGTTTTCGCGGATCATGGGCAGGGTCATAGCAGTCGCCAACCAGAAGGGCGGCGTGGGGAAGACCACGACCACCGTAAACATCGCCGCTTCGCTGGCCGCGGCGGAAAAAAAGGTGCTGCTCATCGATTCCGACCCTCAGGGCAACTCTTCGAGCGGCATGGGAATCGACCGGAACGATATCACGGGCAGCACCTATGACCTCTTCACGGGCAAGAAGACGCTCCCCGAAATAAAGAAATCGACGCACTTTCCCTGGCTCGATGTGATTCCGGCAAAGATCGACCTAGTGGGTGTCGAGGTTGAGCTCATCCAGATGTTTGCTCGCGAGCGTGTGCTCAAGAAAGCGCTGGCGAACCATAGAAACGATTATGACTATATCCTCATCGACTGCCCTCCGTCCTTGGGGCTCCTTACGGTGAATGCGCTGACCGCTGCCGATGGAGTCATCATCCCGGTTCAGTGCGAGTACTATGCGCTCGAAGGGCTGTCGGCTCTCACGAACACTATCAAGCTCATCAAGCAGGATCTGAACCCGGACCTCATTATTGAAGGCGTGCTTCTGACCATGTACGACAGCAGGAACAACCTGGCCGAGCAGGTGGCCCAGGAAGTGCGCAAGTATTTCGGCAACAAAGTGTACACAACCGTCATCCACAGGAACGTGGCGCTCTCCGAAGCGCCAAGCCACGGGAAGCCCGCACTGCTGTACGATATCCGCTCCCGCGGCGCCCAAAGTTACCTTGAACTTGCGAAGGAGGTTATCAGCAATGCAAAAACAAGCGCTCGGTAAGGGTCTCGGTGCCCTTATCCCGGACCTCTCCACGCTCGATGACAAGGAAAAAAAGGCGTTCGGCATCACGGAGATCGAGCTTGACAAGATCGTCCCGAATGAGTACCAGCCTCGGAAAATATTTGATGATGCCAAACTTAAAGAACTTGCCTCTTCGATCAGGGAGCAGGGGGTCATTCAGCCCGTCCTCGTGCACAAGACGGGCAGCGGCTATCAGCTCATCGCCGGTGAGCGCCGGTGGCGGGCGTCGAGGCTCGCCGGCCTCAAGACCATCCCGGCCCTTGTAAAAGAGGCGACCAAACGTGAATTCCTCGAGATGGCGCTGATCGAGAACATCCAACGCGAGGACCTGAACGCTCTCGAAGCCGCCGAGGCGTACAAGCGCCTCCAGGACGAATTCAAACTCACGCAGGAAGACCTCGCCAGGCGCGTCGGTAAAGAACGCTCGACGGTGACGAACTTCCTCCGCATTCTCCATCTGCCGAAAGAGGTGAAGCAGAACCTGGCCTCCGGCGCGCTCAACATGGGCCACGCCAAGGCGATCCTGTCTCTCGAACGCAGCCGCGACCAGATTCAGGCAGCGGCACTGATCGTGAAGAAAGGTCTCTCGGTGCGCGAGGCCGAAGCTCTCGCCGATCGGTTCAAAAATCCACCGAAGGAAAAAAAGCCTCGGCTGAGCCATGAACTCAGGGCGCTGGAAGAGAAGCTCAAGAAGTCGCTCGGCACCAAGGTGAGCATCACGTCAAAATCGAAGGGCGGCAGGATCGTGATAGAATACTATTCACCAGAGGAGCTGGACAGAATTCTGGAAAAGATCGGGTAACTGCAATACCATAACGATTTCACCGCAGAGCACGCTGAGATCGCAGAGAAAATAACAGGTAATAACATCGTAACATTATCTCTCTGTGTCCTCTTTGATCTCTGTGGCAAAAGTTTCAAATAGGCTTAAACAAGGAGGAGTCATCCATGTTGAAAAAAGGTTCGGGCACACCGGAGCAAGCGGAGATCACCGCATTCCTGGGCAAAGGCACGGAGTTCAAGGGCGTGCTAAGCTTCGAGGGCACCATCCGAGTCGACGGAAAAGTAGAAGGGGAAGTGGTATCCAAGGACACCTTGATCGTAGGCGATGGCGCATTCCTCCAGGGCGAGATCACCATCGGTACACTCATCTGCAGCGGCAAAATAGTGGGGAATGTCAACGCGAACCAGAAAGTCCACGTCATAGCGCCCGCCTTCATCCAGGGCAACATCAAGACGCCGAAGCTGATCATCGAAGAAGGCGTGACGTTCGACGGCAAGAGCGAAATGGCCAGCGAGAAGAAGACGGCGGAACAGAAGGTCGTGTCGCTGACGGACCGATAACCGCTTCGTTTAATCAACGAATCGGTTCACACAAGAACGTCAAACCATAAGGAGAAATGGGGAAACGGAGGGAATATGAGTAAGGCCGGTCTGAAAAGTTCCATTCTCCATTTCTCCATCTTCCCCCCTTTCTCCTTATCTGTTGTCTAATCTGTACCCATGTCGTATCATCGGTGATATAAAAACGAGATGAACATGGTCCTCTTTCACTTTTTCCGCAAGCCGGCGCTTTCGGCCTACCAAACCGCCGGCTTGCTCACAACCGCGCGGCGGAAGGTTTCTCACGCCATCAGCGGGATCGAGACCGAGCTCTGCTTCAATGTGGCTGCCGATCGCCCACTGACCATGGACGAGATGCGCCTGCTGCGCTGGCTGCTCGCAGAGACCTTCGAGCCGGAAAAATTCTCGGATAAAAGCTTTCTGACCCCGAACTCCGGACGCCGAACTCCGGACTTGATCCTGGAAGTCGGTCCCCGCATGAACTTCACGACTGCCTGGTCCACAAATGCCGTGTCGGTCTGCCATGCCTGCGGCCTCAGAACGATTTCGAGAATCGAGCGCTCGCGCCGCTATCGTCTTGAGGTCGATTCCATTCAGGCCCTGAGCCACAAGCAAATAGCCGCTTTCCTCGCTCTTGTCCACGACCGGATGACCGAGTGCCCCTATCCCGAGCAGCTCCAAACCTTTGAGACCGGCATCAAGCCCGAGCCGGTGCGCGTGGTGCCGCTCATGGAAGAGGGCAGGGCCGCGCTCGAACGGATCAATCGCGAGATGGGGCTGGGCCTCGACGACTGGGATCTGGACTATTACACGAACCTCTTTGTGAAGGACATTAAGCGCAATCCCATGAACGTCGAGTGCTTCGACCTGTCGCAGTCCAACAGCGAGCATTCGCGCCACTGGTTTTTCCGCGGCAAGCTGATCGTAGAGGGAAAGGAAGTCCCCGAGACCCTGATGAAGATCGTCAAGGCCACCTACGAGGCGAACCGGAACAACAGCGTCATTGCCTTCAGCGACAACTCAAGCGCCATCCAGGGATACGAGATCACCACCGTCATCCCCGAGATTGTTGGAAAGCCTTCGGCCTTCCGTGAAGCACGGCGCAAATACCATATCATCTTTACCGCGGAGACACACAATTTCCCCTCCGGCGTTGCGCCCTTCCCGGGCGCCGAGACCGGCACGGGCGGGCGCATCCGCGACGTGCAGGCAACGGGCACCGGCGGCCTCGTTGTCGCCGGCACTGCCGCCTACTGCGTAGGCAACCTCCGCATCCCGGGATACGATCTTCCCTGGGAAGACACCACATATTCATATCCGAATAATCTCGCATCGCCGCTCCAGATTGAGGTAGAGGCGAGCAATGGCGCGTCCGACTATGGCAACAAGTTCGGCGAGCCGGTTATTCAGGGTTTCACGCGCTCCTTCGGTCTCAGGTTGCCGGACGGCGAGCGGCGCGAGTGGATCAAGCCGATCATGTTTTCCGGCGGCATCGGCCAGCTGGACGCCCGCCACAGGGCGAAGACCGAAGCGCAGAAGGGGATGCTCGTCGTCAAGGTCGGCGGTCCCGCTTACCGCATCGGCATGGGCGGCGGCGCGGCCTCGTCCATGATTCAGGGTGAGAATATCGCAGAGCTCGACTTTAACGCCGTGCAGCGCGGCGACGCGGAGATGGAGCAGAAGCTCAACCGCGTGATCCGCGCCTGCGTGGAGCTCGAGGAGATGAACCCCATCCAGAGCATTCACGATCAGGGAGCCGGCGGCAACTGCAACGTTGTCAAGGAGATCGTCCACCCGGCAGGGGCCAGGATCGAAATCAGAAAGATACAGGTCGGCGATAACACGCTTTCAGTCTTGGAAATATGGGGGGCCGAGTATCAGGAACAGAACGCACTCCTCCTGAAACCGGAACACGAGGGCCTGTTCAAATCTCTCTGTGCGCGCGAGAAGGTGCCGATGGCAGTAATCGGCACGGTCACCGGCGACGGTTCTATCGTGCTTTACGATGAGACCGATAACTCGACACCCGAGAACCTCGAGCTCGCCAAAGTGCTGGGCGACATGCCGCAGAAAGTTTTCCGGCTCGACAGAAAGAAGGCCGTACTCAAGCCCCTGGCGCTTCCGAAAGACCTCACGGTGCGCACGGCGCTCGACCGCGTGCTGAGACTTCTTTCCGTCGGCTCCAAACGGTTCCTCACGAACAAGGTTGACCGCTCGGTCACGGGCCTGATCGCCAGGCAGCAGTGCGCCGGCCCGCTTCAACTTACCGTTTCCGACGTCGCCGTCATCGCCCAGTCCCACTTCGGCCTGACCGGAGCAGCCATCGCCATAGGCGAACAACCCATCAAAGAACTGATCGATCCTGCTGCCATGGCGCGCATGAGCGTGGGTGAGGCTCTCACGAACATCGTATGGGCCCAGGTCTCCGGCCTCGGCGACATCCGCTGCTCGGCTAATTGGATGTGGGCGCCGAAGCTCCCCGGCGAGGGGAGCCGGCTCTACGACGCGGCCATCGCCATGCGTGACGTGATGATCGAGTTCGGCATGGCCGTTGACGGCGGCAAGGACAGCCTGTCAATGGCCGCAAAAGTGACGAACGCAGACGGAACAAGCGAGACCGTGAAGTCTCCAGGCACGCTCGTAATTTCCGCCTACGTTACCTGCCCGGACATTACCAAGACCGTGACCCCGGACCTCAAGGCGCCGGGCAAGAGCAAACTTCTCTTTATCGACCTTGCGGGCGGAAGAAACCGCCTCGGCGGGTCCGCCCTTGCGCAGGTCTTCGGCCAGGTTGGCGATACATCGCCCGACCTTGATGATCCCCAGCTCCTTACCCGAGCATTTAATGCCGTTCAGAAACTTGTAGAAGAGGAGTTGATTCTCGCGGGTCATGATCGCTCCGACGGCGGGCTCGTGACTACGCTCCTGGAGATGGCCTTTGCGGGAAACTGCGGCATCGCCGTCGATCTTGGAAAGCAGATCGACGCCATCGCTGCATTGTTCTCCGAAGAGCTCGGTCTTGTGATCGAGTATCTCCCTTCCGAGGAATCAACGATCTGCTCCGTTCTGGATAATGCCGCCGTGCCTTATCAGGTGATCGGAACAACTACGTCCGAAAAACGCATCGTCTTCTCATTCCGTACTCCACGCTCCGAACTCCAATCCGTGTTAAACGAGGACATGCGCGTGCTCCGTGACATCTGGGAAGAGACGAGCCATTGGCTCGATCTCATGCAGCGGAACCCCGAAAATATCCGCGAAGAGCGCAAGAATATCTATGACCGCAAAGGTCCGTCCTATGTGATACCTTTCACGCCAGCTCAAACAACGGAAGACCGCCTCTGCAGCATATCCAAGCCGAAGGTCGCCGTCATCCGCGAGGAAGGGAGCAATGGCGACAGAGAAATGGTCTCCTCGTTCCATATGGCAGGCTTTGAGCCCTGGGATGTTACCGTGACCGACCTTCTCGAGGGCCGCATCACGCTCAATGCGTTCCGCGGCGTAGTCTTTGTCGGCGGATTCAGCTATGCCGACGTGCTCGACTCAGCCAAAGGGTGGGCGGCATCCATCCGGTTCAATAAAAGGGTCTGGGAGCAGTTCGAAACGTTCTATCACCGGACCGACACCTTCAGTCTCGGCGTGTGCAACGGCTGCCAGCTCATGGCGCTTCTGGGCTGGGTGCCCTGGAGCGGAATCGCGGACGAGCTCCAGCCCCGCTTCATTCATAATAAATCCGGAAGATTCGAATCCCGATTTTCCACCGTGAAGATCCTGAAGAGCCCGTCCATCATGCTCAAGGGAATGGAGAATTCCGTGCTCGGCATCTGGGTCGCTCACGGCGAAGGGCTTGCGTATTTTCCGGACAAGAAGATATACGATGAGTGCGAGTTCGGTCTCGCTCCTGTCCGTTTCGTTGACGACGAATCAAAGATCACCGAGGCCTATCCCTTCAATCCCAACGGCTCTCCCGCCGGCATTGCCGCGCTCTGCTCGCCAGACGGCAGGCACCTCGCCATGATGCCGCACCCCGAACGCGCGGTCCTCACCTGGCAGTGGGGCTGGATGCCCGAAGAGCTCAAGAACTCCCTCGACGCCTCTCCCTGGCTCAGGATGTTCCAGAACGCCCGTGAGTGGTGCGAGAAGAACAAGTAACCGAAAAGCATTTACAAATTAAGTCCTGCGCCAGATCAATCCATCACGGAACATCTCATCCACAGCTCACCGCAAGCAAAATTTCTTTGCGCATTACCCCATCAGAAACTCTTCTACTGATATACTAATAAAAAAAGACGAAACACCTCTGCAACGAACGGTTCCGATCGTCAGTAGTACTTAGGAATTATCATCAATGAAGTTACTCAAGAGCAAAGGAGGGGTTAAAATGACAAAGGCGAAAAAAGTAAAACAGCTTCAATTTATGATGCCGGACCGGGCTGGATTGCTCTCAGAGATTACCACCGCACTTGCAGGGGTAAAGGTGAATATCAGCAATATCTGCGCTTACGGCATGCAGGGCGAGGCAACGTTCATGCTGACTGTTGACAGCAATGCAAAGGCAAAAAAAGCGCTTGCCTCACTCGGCGCCGAGGTCAAGGAGAATGACGTTGTCGCGGTCGAAATGCCGAACAAGCCGGGGGAGCTTCATAAGGTGGCGAAAAAAATCGGAGATGCGGGAATCAACATCTTGTACATGTATGGAACAACGACTGCCGGCAGGTCGGCGGCCGGTATCCTTGCAACCTCTGATGACGCGAACGCGATCAAGCTGATTAATAAAAAGTGACACAGTAAGTAACTTGCCGTGAGCTGAATTTTTCTTGATGAGTATTATGGCGCCTCACATGACGCCAGAAGACCGCCTCTCGTCGTCATCAGCAACCATTTCGGGTCTGGGGCACTCATAACCCCGACGACCCGGTTGTGGTTCGGCCCGGAGGTGCGCATTGCGTGGGCGGGCGGTTCACCCAGCAGCTACTCAGATTACAAAATTCGTTTAATGGCGTCGGCCCGCCGTCGGTATCAACTTCAATATCGGAAATGACAACACCTTCGTGATCAAAACTGGGTATCAATTTCTTCATTACGGCGGCGAAGGTGAGGGAAACTTTTCTCACTCAACCGCATCCGCCTATTCTAACAGTTACGATTATGAAGTAACTGAAAAACGCTTTTATGTCACCCTGGAGTTCCTGTTCAGAACATCAGGAGACCGATACTGATAATTAAGAAGCGCGGCAGGATCCGAAGGAACTGACAGAGCAAACAATCGTCATCGCGAACGACCATGCAACAGTCGCACACAGCAAGTGCACCCTATTCTAACGCAACCGTGAAGCTCCCCGGATAGCCATGCGCTGAAAATTCCTGCTCTGCCTGATCTGCAGCCCTCAATGAGGTATATTTCCCTGCATAGACGCGATAGAAGGTGTCGCCGTTTATTTCAGTCGTGCGGATCTCTGAAAATCCATAGCGCCTTTTCATGTCCTCAAACAGGCGCTGGGCATTCCCGTATTCCTTGAAGGCGCCAACCTGGACCGTATAGTTGCCAGCATCGTAGCTGTCCACCGCCGTATATGTTTCCGCGCCGCTTCCGCGGTACCCCAGCGCTTCGATCCGCACCGCCGCGGTGCCGGCTATGTCCACGCCGAGTTTTTTTGCCGCGGCATAGGAAAGGTCGAGGACCCTCCCTTTGACAAAAGGTCCCCGGTCATTGACGCGCACAACCGCCTCC
This sequence comes from Betaproteobacteria bacterium, assembly GCA_050257255.1. Taxonomy (GTDB): domain Bacteria; phylum Nitrospirota; class UBA9217; order UBA9217; family UBA9217; genus JAJYKN01. The sequence goes on from JBLMWN010000167.1 coordinate 7,973, forward strand.
CGGCCGTTGTCCGTGTTCTTTACCTTCACGAACACGCCGAGCGGAAGGGTCTTGTGAGCTGCTGTCATGGCATTCATGTCATACCTTTCGCCGCTGCTTGTGGTCTTGCCGTGAAAATCCTTGCCGTACCAGCTGGCGACGCCGGTCTGGGAAAAACCTTCATGACTCTGGAGCGGCTCGTAGCGCCGTCCGTACACGGTGTATGGCCTTTGCGATGCTTTAAGTTTTTGTCTACTATAGTCCAGAGGTTGAACGGCATCCTGCTTTTTGGTTGCGCAGGCGGAGATCAGGAGTAAGCAGCACCCTAACGGGAGTAACCGCTTGATCATTCGAGCCATACCTCTTCCTCTTTTCAGATTCCCCGGCGTATTATCAACGGTCCTTTTTCAATACCGGGTTTCCCTGATGAGTGCCCGAGGGCGGTGCTATAATACAAACTATTGGGCAGGAGAGCAACAGAAAAAAGGCTGCGCTTCGAAAAAAACATTTTTTTCTGTCGCGAGGAGGGCGTACGTTGATCAAGCATATTGTGATGTGGAAGCTGAAAGAAGTTGCGGAGTGCGGTGACCGGCTCCAGAACGCAAGAAAGATGAAACACGATCTCGAAGCCTTGAAAACAAAGATCCCGCAGATCAGGCACCTCGAGGTCGGGCTGAACGCTATTCCATCCGACGCATCCTACGATGTGGCGCTTTATTCCGAGTTCGACAGTGAGAAAGACCTCGAGATCTATCAGAAGCATCCTGAACACCTCAAGATCTCGGATTTCATCGCGAAGGCACGGGAGCGCAGAGCGGTCGTGGACTACACAGTGGGATAGGACCCATACGCGGACGCGGCGTTTTAGCGGGAAACGGTGCTTATCCCTGTCCAGCGATCCCATCGTCGTAATGATCCTTTTCAGGATGTATTCGCGTAATGATGCCGCGCGAAAAGATCCTGTCCCGCGGAATTTCTGTTTTCAGATACCCTTCATTTTTTAACACCGGTATAAACTTCATGGTCGATGTGATATAGCCATCGGTGAGCTGTGCGCAGTATTTAGGAGAAACGGTGAGTGTATCCAGTACAAAGCGCTCATCAACGATCCCGACGTAATCCGCAATCAACCGTGCCGCCTCTGCCGGCCGCTTCCTGATGAATTCCGTTGCTTCCTCATGGAGTCGTAGAAACCTCTCCAACGCGAGCGGTTCCCCCGCTGCATATCCGGTGTCCACAACAATCCCATAGCTCGGGTTATTCGGCCAAAGCCGGGAAGCCGGATAGAGTACTTTGCCGCCCGCAAAACGATTGATTGCAACAGCAAGGGCCGGTGTACCGAATGCCGCGGCCACGTCCTCGCTCACCACTGCCTCCGTTACCAGATCTGCCCAAGGGAAATTAATAATCTCGATCTCCCGTTCAAGGCCGTGCTGCTTGATGCAATCCTTGAGGATAACGTCATGTATCGAACCCTTGCCGGGCACGCCGATTCTGCGCCCCCGGAACTGCCGGAGAATGGCTCCAAGATCGTCCGTATCGGAGTACCCCCTCCACTGCGCTTTCCCGGCCATGACCGTCCCTTCCACGTGACCGCCCGCCACGCAGACAACCTTGATGCCTTGGCCCATGCCGATGATTGCCGGCGGAAGTCCAATGTAGGCAAGGTCCAGCTCGCCCATCTTGAAAGCCCGCATGATGGCAGGCCCCGTTCCGAAAAGGGTCCATTCCGCATTCGCTCCCAGGCGTTCATTGGTATCCTGCCGCGCCATCAGGATGACCGAGGTGTGATAGAAGGTCGAGAGATGTCCTATACGGAGTTTCATGGTTTATACGTATTTTCTCCCGTCTGTGGTTTCCTTTTGGTTTTGTCTTGTCCGGTCTTCCGTCTCAGAATTCTTCAAAATGGACCTTTTTCTCGTCGTATTCTTCGTCCCGATGAGGCTCCGGCATCCCGTCGGGGTAACCCAGCGGCATGAGGCACTGGATCCGGACGTGAGCCGGTACGGAAAGCGCCTTTCTTACGAATTCCTCAGGTTCACCCTCTTTGCCCTCCGTATCGGCAATCTGCACGAAGCATGTTCCCAGACCCTGGTTCACGGTCTCGAGATATATGTTCGCGGCGGCAAGAGAACAGTCTTCCTTGAACCGCCTGCCCTTGTTCGTATCGTAGCAGATGACGATCACGACGGGCGCGTTCTTCGCGAAGGCCGAAAAATTCGTGGCCCGCGACAAGCTCGCTCTGGTTTCCCTGCCCCTGACGACAATGAATTCGCAGGGCCTGAGGTTTCTCGCTGTGGGCGCGGCCATTGCGGCCTCGAGGATTTCCACCAGCCTCTCCTGTTCCACGTCCTTATCAAGAAACGTCCTGACGCTTCTCCGCTTTCGTATGATCTCGAGCATGACCGCCTCCTCACGTCTGTTCCCGATTTTTCGTCTCTCCCTATTTACCCCGGTTGGTTGCGAAGACTTAGGCGCAAAAAGAGCGCGTTGGCCAAATAAACGGCATTTCTTCACAAAAACGGGCGGTAAGGCCGAGGGGGAAGCGCCGCGTACGACGCTGATCGAGAAAAAAACATGCCCGGCGCACCTTGCGACTAGGCAAAGTAACCAACCTGAGCGGTTAGCCTCGTTCAATGATAGTCCTCAAGCACCGTGGAGTCAACCTGTGGGAACGAATTTTTCAGCGAGCATAGATACGCAATCATTCCGTTCAGGCTCTTAGCGTCAGTCCCGTGAAAGCGGGAATCCAAGTCTTGAAAAAGCGCTGAATTCCGGGTCAAGCCCGGAATGACGACTTTTCCATGCGGCTCGTATTATATCAACCCGCTCCACTTTTTGTGAGACCCTAACAATTTCGCACTTCTGCGTCCTCATAGCTATTGAAGGCCGAAGGTGAGTGTGTTAGTATTATCCTATGAAAACGTTGTTCCGCAGGGAGCGTGACGAGCTTCTGAAAACGTTCGATCTTCTGGGAATGCCCGTCTTCATTATCGACGGGAAGCGGAAGGTCATCTCATGCAACGAGAGCGTCACGGTGTTTTTCGAATATGAGCGGAGCGAGGTCGTCGGCCGGGACACGGAAATGTTCCTGTCCCCCATCGGCACCGGGGAATCGCCGGCCGCTCACAGCGCTGCCTGTTTCAGGAAGACCGGCGCTCCCTTCAACTCCCGGATAGCAATCATCCCCTATGAGGACCACCGGCCGGACCTGAAGATGGTCGTGGTGCGTGATGCTCCGGCGCAGACGGCCGTTGCCGACCCCGCGTCAGGCGGTCCTCTTCCCGCGTCCCGGGCCAAGGGCGCGATGACCCATATCGAACTCATTAACGAGCTGGGCGGCATCATCAACTCCAGCCTGAGCATCGGGACAATATTCAGGATGGTCGTCTCCGAGCTCAGAAAGCTCATTGACTACAGCAGGGCGAGCCTGCTCCTCTACAACGAAAAAGAGGACAGCCTGCTCATTTTTGCGCTCGACACGGAAATGAAAACGGTCATGAAAAAGGGCGTGAAAGCGCCGATCGAGGGCACCAGCGCGGGCTGGGTCGTGCGAAACAACAAGCCCTGGATCAGCCGCGACCTGAACGACACCTCCTTCCCCCTCGACAAGAAGCTGCTCGGTGAAGGCATCCGCTCCACTCTCAGCATCCCCCTGTCACATGACCGAATGCTCGGCGTGTTCAATTTCGACAGCACGGTTCCGTCAAAGTATTCGGAAAAGGATCTCGAACTCCTCCTTCCCGTGGCGAAGCACATCGCCATCGCCCTCGAAAACGCTCTCCTCTTCGAGGAGATCTCAAAGGAAAAAAAAGAATGGGAGCGGACCTTCGACGCAATTACGGACATGGTCTGGATCGAGGACGGCAAGCAGCAGGTGATCCGTGCAAACTACACCCTCCTGATGAAGACCGGCTTCTCCAAGAAGGAGATTGCCGACAAGAACTGCGCGGAGCTCCTCGATAAGATCGGCATAACCGTCACGCGCTGCCTGTGCTCCGAAACGCTGACGGGAAAACGGCCTTCCTTCCAGGAACTCAAAAGCGGCGGCGGCAGTATCTTCCATTTTTGGGCCTATCCGCTGATCGATGAAGAGGGCCGGCTCTACGCGATCGTCCACTACCTTAAGGATGTGACCTCCCAGAAGCGGCTCGAACAACAGCTCATTCGGTCCGACAAGCTTGCTTCCCTGGGCACCCTGGTGGCCGGCATCGCGCACGAGATCAACAACCCCCTGGGGATCATCGCGGGCTTCTCCGAGGCGCTTCTCGACCGGGCGAAGGAAAAAGAGTTAACCAACGTTAAAGAGTTCGAAGACTTCCCGGAATATCTCAAGACCATCCATTACGAGATCTTCCGGTGCAAGTCCATCCTCAAGAGTTTACTCGAGTTCGCGCGACCCTCGGGCGGGACCTTCCGTGAGATCGATATCAACGAGCTCATCAAAGAAGTGCTCCTCCTGCTCCAGCACCGAACGGCACGTCTCAAACACACGATCACACTCCATCTCGACCGCGAGGTCCCGAAGATCTATGCCGACGCAGGCAGTCTGCGGCAGCTGTTGATGAATCTGCTCCTGAACGCCATCTACTTCACGCCCGAGGGCGGAAGCATCTTCATCAAGACCGAGCCGGACGAAACTTCGCAGGTATCAGCATGTAATGAGTGCCCGAGCCGGATCCGGCTATCCGTCAGGGATACGGGATCAGGCATTCCCGAATATCTGATCGACAAGGTCTTCGACCCGTTCTTTACCACAAAACCCGTGGGTGAAGGCACCGGTCTCGGCCTCACGATCTGTCACAAAATCGTAGAAGAGCACGGCGGTGCCATCGACGTGGAGAGCGAACCGGGGAAGGGCGCTGCCTTTATCATCACGCTGCCGTCGATCACATGCAAGGAATAAATGATTTTTAACCGCGGAGACGCGGAGACACGGAGAAAAATGAAGCGCTAAATTAGGTTTACCCTCTGCGCCTCCGCGTCTCTGCGGTGAGACGACATATTTACTATGATCAACATTCTCGTCGTTGACGACGAAGAGCCGTTCAGACGGCTCCTGAAAAAAGAGCTTGCCCGCAAGGGATACGCCGTGGAGGTTGCTTGCGATGGCAGTGAGGCCCTGCGTCTCCTGAACGACCACTCTTTCGACGTGATCCTCCTCGACATTGTCATGCCCGGCGTGGACGGGATCTCGCTCATGAAAAAATTGAAAGAAGACTCCTCGTCGCCGGCCATCGTCGTCCTTACCGGAAAGGCCACCGTCGAAACGGCGGTGGAAGCCATGAAAAATGGGGCTTTCGACTATCTCACCAAGCCCTACAAGCTCGACGAGTTGGCGATCGTCATCGACCGGGCGTACGACTACAGCAAATTGAGCGTCAAGAGCAAGATGCTGGAGCAAGAGCTGGTCAGGAAAGAAACTCCCTTCGAATTCGTCGGGAAAAGCAGGCAGCTCCAGGACATCCTGACGCTCATCCAGAAGGTGGCGCCCACGGATTCCCCGGTATTCATCCAGGGTGAGAGCGGAACAGGCAAGGAGCTCGTCGCAAACACGGTCTGGCACTTCAGCACGCGGAAGGATGCGCCGTTCATCGCCCTGAACTGCGCCGCCCTGTCGGAAAACCTCATCGAGTCCGAGATCTTCGGGCACGAGAAGGGGGCCTTCACGAGCGCCTACCAATTGAAGCACGGACTTGTTGAAGTGGCGGACAAGGGAACGCTGTTTCTCGACGAGATCGCCGAGATGCCCATCGGGCTCCAGGCAAAGCTCCTCCGATTCCTCGATTCCGGCGAGTTCCGCCGCGTGGGCGGCAATAAAACACTCTCCGTGGACGTGCGGGTGATCGCCGCGACCAACAAGGACCTTTCGGCCCTCATCAAGACCGGAAAATTCAGGGAAGACTTGTACTACCGATTGAACGTGATCAATATGACGATCCCGCCTCTGCGGGAGCGCAAAGAAGATATCGTCGAGCTAGCACGGCATTTTCTAAAAAAGTACTCGAAGAAACTCTCCAAGCCCCTTTCCGATTTCACGTCTGAGGCGCGGGAGCTGCTTTCGGCATATCGCTGGCCAGGCAATGTGCGGGAGCTTGAGAATGTCGTTGAGCGGGCGGTAATCGTCTGCGAAGCGGATACGATCGGCGCCGAGGACCTCTCTATCTCGTCATTTGCGGCCGTTGCCGAATTGAGCGTCAATCCTTCCCTCGAAGAGATGGAAAAAACTTATATCCTCAGGGTTCTCAAGGAAACCGGCGGCAACCAATCAAAGGCCAGCCAGCTTCTCGGCATCGACCGGAAAACGCTGTACTTGAAGCTGAAAAAATATGGAATAAACGAAGCAGGCTGATAACTCGCCTGCGAAAATGGTCCAAGATTTTTGCTCTCCCACCATACTCGAAGCACCTTCGCGATAACACCTCGAACAACTTCCTCATCACGCTGATTCTTCATCCGGCTTCAGCCCAGCCGATTCTGTATCAAATGAAAATGAGCACGCTGAGACTCGTATATCTTCACGGTTATGAACTGGCGTCAGCCCCCCCGAAGGAAAGAGAAGAAAAGAGATGCCTGCAGGCTGGTATTCATTTTGCTTATTATCGCAGTATGAAAATCAGCGATAGACTAAAAACGAGAAAAGAGGGGATATCCCTGGAATTTTTCCCGCCCAAGTCTTCGGAAGGGAAAGATGCTTTCCTGACGGTCGTCAAGGACCTGAGCGCATACGATCCTCTGTACGTGTCCGTGACCTATGGTGCGGGAGGGACCACACAGGAAAGGACGATCAACACCCTCAACTGGATCACAGAGAAAACAGACCTCACCGTGATGTCGCACCTTACCTGCATCGGAGCGACGAAGGCCTCAATAAATATGCTCCTGAAGGATTTCCGTGCTCATGGCATCGACAATATTCTTGCCCTGCGTGGCGATCCCCCAAGGAACGTCCCGGACTTCGATCCCACGAAAGGAGAGTTCAAATACGCCGCAGATCTCGTAGCGTTCATGAAGGCCTACGATCGTTTTTCCATCGCTGTCGCAGTGTACCCTGAAGGCCACCCACAGTCGCCCAGTATTGACAAGGATATGCAATATACAAAGTGGAAGATCGACGCGGGCGCGGACTTCGCCATTACCCAAATGTTCTTTGATAACCGCTATTACTATGACTTCCTGGATAGGTGCGCGAAGTTCGGTATTACCATCCCCATTCTGCCGGGCATCATGCCGATCATCGACTGCAACAAGATCGTGGAGTTCGCCGGTTTCTGCAATGCGACAGTGCCTCGGATAATTCTGGATCGGATGGAGCCTATGCTGGACATGCCTGAGGAAATGCGGAAGCTCGGGGTCGAATTCGCAATAAAGCAGTGCGAGGATCTGATGAAACACGGCGTCCGGTATTTCCACTTCTACACCATGAATCGTTCCGACTCGGTGAGCGAGATTCTCAATGCTCTCGGGAAAAAGTCGTATGAATCATAATATGTCACGTGAGAAAAAATGCCCCGCATAATGGGGAATTTTTCATCAACTCTATGAATAATGAAAATCTCAACCTGGAGCTTTACGCCTCGCGGGGCATGCAATTGAGCCTGTTCTTCCCGTCTCGATAGTTTCGCGTGCATGTCCCGTGAAACAATCTAATGGAAAACCGTGGAATTTCCGCTGATCCCGCACATTGTGCCTTCACGCGTTCGATCCGGCCCGCGCCGGGTGCAGCCGTATGATTCGCCTTAATCCCGCTGCTCCATGCTTTTACGTTTCTCGCCTTTTCATGGCATCGCAAATGCAATCTAACGTCCTGTGATGAAAAACGTCATTCTCTGCTCTTCCAATCCCATATTGATAAAAAGTCTTTACGGCATGCTGAGAGACGAAGGGTATGCCGTCGAAACCGTCGAGCACCCGTCACTCGCCGTTCAGATGATCATGCGCCGGCGATACGATTTCATCATTATTGATTCCGAGCCATTTGGTCTTTCCGCGGAAGACGCAGAAGAGATCATCAGGACACTTGCGCCGGACATGCCCATCTTGTTCGTCGGGAGCGGTCATAACAGGCGACGGACGCAAGCCGTCGAAACGCCTATTGACCTGGAAGATTTCAAGAGAACCATCCACGGTATTGCAATTTGACGACACGATTCCACGTGATGCGAAGGGAGATGCTATGAAACCGAAAGAAGTAATACTCAAAGCTTTTGAAGGCGGCAAGCCTGACCGGCTCCCCGTGACCCTGTTCGGCGCAGGCATGTGGAGCATCAAGGGCTGGGGCACATCCTTTGAGGCCCTTTCCCGGGACGCGGACAAGATGAGCGCCATGCTTGTCGACATGAGTCCGAAGCTCCAGTGCGATGTCGTGTACGCGGGTTCGGGATACAACAACTTTCACGCATCGGCCCTCGGCGGGAAGATCAAGTTCCGGGAGGTCGGGGCACCGGACCTGGAGAACCACTTCGTATCATCCGAGGAGGACCTTGCGAAGCTCAGGATCGCGGACCTCGACAAGGACGAGACCATCAACACTGTGAAAAAGGCACTCCGTCAGACGAAAGCAAAAATTGGCGACACCTACGCGGTGACCATGACGGCCTGGGGCCCCTTTACGTTGGGCGCACGACTCGTGGGCGAAGAGACAATGATGAAGGCCACGTTCAAGAAGCCCGCTTTTGTTGAAAAGGTCGTTGACTTCGCAACCGACGTCCTGATTCATCTTTATGAACCGCTCGTTGCTGACAAAACACTTGAGGTTATCAGCCTCGCCGATCCAACGGCGTCAGGCGATCTCATCTCAAAAAAGCAGTTCGAGAAATTCGCCATGCCCTATCTCAAGAAATTCACGGACTGGGCGAAATCCAAAAATATTCATACACTGGTGCACATTTGCGGGAACACGACTGACCGGCTGGACCTCTTCCCGGGAACAGGGGCCTCTTGCATCAGCCTGGACCACAAGACCGATATGGCAAAGGCCAAGGAAACGCTGCATGGCAAGATGTGCTTCGGAGGGAACGTGGATCCCGTGAAGATCATGCTCCAGGGTACAATCCAGGATGTGGAAAACACCTGCAAGGAAGTCATCAAGGCTGCGGGCACCGACGGCGGCTTTGTGCTTATGCCGGGATGCGACATCCCGCCAACAGTGCCCTATGACAATATCAAAAAGTTCATCCAGGTCGCGCATGAATGGAAACTGTAACGAGAAGGAGGTGAGTCGGCAGATAGTGAAAGGAGGTCGGTTTTTTGGTATTTTGGAGGAGTTGAAAAAATTGTTTTTCCGGACGCAGCAAGCGTCCGGGCAAGCGGAGGTAACAAAAATGGCTGATAAAAAAATGACGTTGGAAGAAGTAAACGAGTACATGAAGAAGCAGTGCGGGTTCGTTCCGCGGATGTTCCAGATCATCAACACCGTGACGCCGGAACCGGGCAGGACCTTCGCAGATTTCTATGCAAGTATCTTCGGAGACGGCGCCCTTTCCCGCAAGGTGAAGGAGCTGATGTTTATGTCCGGCGGCGTGGGCTACTGTTCGCCGCGGTGTATCATTCACGTGATCCCGGCGATCAACGCGGGGGCCACCACGGGCGAGATCTTCGAGGCGGCCGCGGTCGGCATGATCCTCGCTGGCTTCGTGCCAGGCGGACCGGGCATTCCCTACGCTTTCGAGTACGCCCTGAAGTGTCTCGACATTGAGGCGAAGTACCGGAAGGGCGAGAAGTGGGAATACCTGCCGCAGCCAAAGTTCGATCACGGCGTATATTAGGCACGGCTCAATGGGGGAGCGCTTCAAAACCTCCCCCATTATTTTGGAATTATATCTTCATCCATAAAGAAAACGTTAATTACGGAGACCTGGAGATACCGCACGCAAATGCCAACGTTCTTCCTCCGTGCCTCCCCGTCTCCGTAGTAGATTTTAAGATTGGCTTTTACTCCTGAAAAAAAGGGGATGCTGATGTTTCGGTTTAAAAAAGAACAAAAAGTCTACACCTTCGACGGGGTCAAGGTCGGCGGTCAGCCCGGAGAGAACCCGCCGCTTTTGATCGCCTCCATGTTTCATAACAAAGACCGCATCGTGACGGACCGAAAGGGCAATTTCGACCGCCGGAAGGCTGCGGAGCTCATCAAGAAGCAGGAAGAGCTTTCCGCCTCCACCGGCATCCCCTCCATGGTGGCCATGGTGGCGAACTCGCCCGAAGAGGCGAAGATCTACATCGACTTCTATCGGGAGACCACGAAGATGCCGTTCGGCATCGACATGTGGGTCGCCGAGAAGCGGGCGCAGGCTACTGAGTACGTCGCCAAGCTCGGACTTCAGGACCAGTTCCTCTATAACAGCATCACGCCTTGGGACAAGGACATCAAAGGCCAGGTCCAGAAACTCAAAGACCTCGGGATCAAGCACGTCGTGGTCCAGGCCTTCGATGACACGGACCAGTCGCCCCAGGGCCGCCTCAAATCCCTGGAGAAGATCCTCAGCCAGGGCGCGGACAGTTTCGATACGATCATTGTCGACACCTCGGTCATGAACCTTCCTGCTACGTCGTTCTCGCTCGTAGCCAACCGGCTGATCAAAGAGAAGCTCGGATTTCCCTGCGGCGGGGCCTACTCGAACGGCACGCATATGTGGAAGGAAGCGAAGAACATCTGGAGCCTCGACGGGTTTAAGGCCATGGACGCCGTTGCCCAGGGAATGTCCTCCGTGCTCTGGAGCGACTTCAACTTCTACGGCCCTATCGTCACCGCGCCGAGGATCTTTCCGGCCGTGGCGGCCGCGCACATCCTGTTGACCACGCTGGTGTATGACGAAACACAAGAAATTTCCGACAACGCAAATATTCCTATCAAGAAGTATTTTTCGGATTTCATAGAAAAACTGACGGCCGGAGGGACAAGGAAATAAATTCTAAACTCGAACATCGAAATCCTAAACAATATCAAAGTACAAATAGGCAAACTTTTTGATCTTGGGTTATTCCAATTTGTTTAGTATTTCGAGATTTGAAATTCGATATTGATTTACCGTAAGGAGGATCAATGACAACGACCACACTTTCAGCGCGGGAACGGGTGCTCAAACTCTTTGCCGGAGAGGAGATCGATCGGCCGCCCTGCTTCAGCGGGATGGGCAACGTGACGACCGAAGGACTCAAGTCTCTGGGCTACAAATTTGCGGCAATACACCTCGACGCCAAAATGATGGCCGCGGCCGCCGCAACGACCTATAGGTTTTTCGGGTTCGAATGCGGCGTGGCACCTTTCGACCTTTGCATCGAGGCCGAGGCCCTGGGATGCGAGATCAATGTCTACGCCCACACGGAAGACATTCTGTACCCCACGATCAAAAAGAAACTGATCCATAACGAAGCGGAGATGGAGATTACTGTCCCTTCCAACCTAACGGAGCGCGGCAGGGTCCCCCTGATGGAAGAGGCGATTAAGATGCTCAAAAAAGATATCGGCGGCGAGGCCGCCATCGGGACGTACGTGCTCGGTCCCTTCACCCTCGCGGGGCAGATCATGGAGTTGAATGATTTGCTGAAGCTGTCATTCAAGAAGCCGGACAAGGTTGGCAAGCTCCTCGACCAGCTGGCGGACGCGATCATTCAGGTGGCGCGACGATACGAAAATGCGGGCGCCGATTATATCACGGTGCGCGAGATGGGGGCGACGTCGGACGTGCTTTCCCCCCGGGTGTTCAAGAGCCTGATCCTGCCGTACTTGAAGAAGATCTTCGAAAAACTCTCCCTACCGAGCGTGCTCCACATTTGCGGCAAGACGAATGACATCGTCCCGTTCATGGCCGAGAGCGGTTCGAAGGCGATCAGCGTGGACCAGAAGAACGATGTTGCCGAGACGCGCAAAAAGCTCGGATCTGCGGCGCTGGTCTTCGGGAACTTCGATCCCTATAACGTGCTCGTGGCGGGCGGGCCCGGCCTCGTACGTCAGACCGTCAGGAAATGCATGGACGACGGCGTGAGCGCAGTCTGGCCCGGGTGCGATATCTGGCCCACGGTGCCGGCAGAAAATTTCAAGGCCATGATGGATGAAGTCAGAAACTACAGGAGGTAATCCTATGGTTACGGAAGAGAAGAAGAAAGAGCTGTTGACGAAACTCCGCACCGCCGTGATCCAATATGACGAGGACACCGCCAAAGAGGCAGCAAAGGAGGCGCTCGACATCGGCATGGAGGCGAACGACGCCATCTTTAACGGCCTGGTAAGCGGCATGGAGGAAGTGGGGCGGATGTTCGAGGCGCAGGAATATTTCGTGCCCGAGCTCCTCATGTGTGCCGACGCCCTCTATGCCGGCTTGGACATCCTGAAGCCGCACGTAAAGCAACTCGACCTGGGCGTACGGGGTTCGGTTGTGATCGGGACCGTTGAGGGCGACGTACATGACATCGGCAAGAATATCGTGAAGATGATGTTCGACGTGGCCGGTTTCACGGTCTATGACCTGGGGAGGGACGTGCCGCTCGACAAGTTCGTGCAGGAGCAGCTCCGGACCGATTCCGACCTCGTCTGCCTCTCGGCCATGATGACTACCACCATGACCGGCATGAAGAAGGTCATAGACGACCTCCACGCGAAGAACCCGAACGTGAAGATCATGAT
>JBLMWN010000168.1:0-15503 GCA_050257255.1 Betaproteobacteria bacterium
GTTTATCCTGGACCTCAACATGGACGACGAGGCCAAGAGTCGCGGTATCCTGATCGATCAGGAAAAACTCTCCCATCTTCTGGGGATTGAAGTGGTCAAAACCGTGGCAATACGCCGGAGTGGCATCGACAAACTCTTGAAGGGCATCCAACACCCGAGATTGTCTACCATGGCCGTGAGGTATGCGGATGCGATCGAAGCGGGAGCGAGAGACATCAGCACCCTTTTGCCGGAGGCATTTATCTCGCGCCGGGCATTGGCGCTTATGATCCTCGCCGGTGATGAAAGCCTCAAGGGCTGGCTCCATGCAAACGTGCAGGATCATGTAATCGCGGAGATAGAAAAAGTACGTCAGGAGGTCCAGTCGAAGTTCAATAACTCTCTCGGTTATCTCATTAATCAGCAGAGAATCAGGAAGGCGGACGAAATTCTGGTCCAGGTCATGAGCCGTCATGAAGCGGGTGAGCGGTCTTCAATAGCCTATCATCTCGGCCACTGGTCCATGCACCCGGTTTACGGACTGCCCGTGCTCCTCGTAGTGCTTTATCTCGTCTATCAGTTCGTGGGTGTGTTCGGGGCGGGTACCGCGGTCAATTTTTTAGAGAAGACGGTGTTCGGCGAATACTTGAATCCCTGGAGCACGAAGATCGTGGGTTTCATCTTACCGTTTAAATTTGCGCAGGAATTGCTGGTCGGAGACTACGGGCTGATCACCATGGCGCTCACGTATTCTATCGCTATCGTGCTGCCGATCGTGGGGTTCTTCTTCATCGCTTTCAGCCTTCTTGAAGACTCGGGCTATTTGCCTCGGCTCGCCGTCATGGTGAACAAGATATTCAAGATCATGGGATTGAACGGCAAGGCAGTGCTGCCCATGATCCTCGGCCTGGGGTGCGACACTATGGCGACGCTCACCACGCGGATCCTCGAGACCAGGAAGGAACGCATCCTCGTGACGCTGCTCCTTGCACTCGGCGTGCCCTGCTCCGCGCAGCTCGGCGTCGTGCTCGGCATGGTGTCCGGCATCTCAGGGTTTGCTACAGCCATTTGGATCGGGACGGTGGTGCTGGTGATGCTGCTCGTAGGCTATCTTGCTGCGAAGGCCATACCCGGTGAACCTTCTGATTTCGTCCTTGAGTTGCCGCCGATCCGCGTCCCGCAACTCACAAATATAATGATCAAGACCCTTGCCCGTGTCCAATGGTATTTGAAAGAGGCGGTGCCGCTCTTTATCCTCGGGACGTTTATCCTTTTCGTCGGACACAAACTCGGCGCGCTCGAATATATACAAAAGCTGACCGATCCGCTGGTCGTGGGCCTCCTGGGCCTCCCGAGCAAAGCCGCCGAGGCCTTCGTGATCGGGTTCTTGCGAAGGGACTACGGCGCGGCCGGCCTCTTCGTGATGCAGAAGCAGGGAATACTCGACCCGATCCAAACCGTCGTAAGTCTGGTAGTGATAACCCTGTTCGTTCCCTGCATCGCAAACTTTTTTATGATGGTGAAGGAACAGGGAATGAAGGCCGCGCTCTATATGGTGGCGTTCATATTCCCCTTTGCGTTTGCAGTAGGTGGCGCGTTGAACTGGATATTAAGGACATTAAAGGTCGCGTTGTAATAGCATGGGCAGAGGCATAAGGTAAAAGATATCAACCCCCCATGCTCTATGCGCCATGCTGAATTTATCAAGGAGGAATCATGTCGGAACATATGAGATTGAATGCCGTTGAAGGCAAGCCGGGTCATCCCGCGTTATGCGTGCTGCCGGAGATTGAGAAGGAAGATGAGCTTTTGGAGAGCATGTGGAGCCTGCGAGAGGACGGCAAGCTTTCGCGGGGAAACCTTATAGAAAGCTGCACCGTTGAAGGCTGCGAGAAGATACTGAAGGAACTCGCAAAGAATGGCTGGATCGACATGAAAGGCGAGAGCATAGAACTTCTCCCCAAAGGGGAGAAGCGCGCGAAAGAGCTCGTGCGACGCCACCGCTTGTCGCTCCGGTTGTTCTATGACCTCTTTGCACTGGATGGCGCCGAGGCGGAGGCCTGCAAGTTCGAGCATATTCTCTCGCCCGAGGTTACCGACAGCGTCTGCACGCTGCTCGGTCATCCGCCGAACTCGCCTGACGGCAAGCCGATTCCCCGCGGAGAGTGCTGCGCCATGTTCCGGCAGGAGATGAAGCCTCTCGTTGCGCCGCTTGCGGACCTCCTACCGGGGGAACAAGCAAAAATTGTATTTATCACGCCGGGCTCCCATTCCCGCCTGGACCGCCTGTCTGCCATGGGCGTGGTCCCCGGGAGTGTCGTCAAGCTGCATCAGAAAAGGCCGTCCTACGTCATTCAACTCGGCGAGACCATGGTCGCCGTGGACAAGGACATTACGAAGGAGATATTTGTAAAAAAAGTGTAATCAGTTTTACAACATACGTAACCGGGCGCGTCACAACGCGCCCATACGTTGTATCTATAGATGATAATGATAATCAATATCATATTAGACGACAAACGAGGAACAAAAAGAAATGCTTATGAAATGGATTCTTTTGCCGGTATTTGTTACGTTGTTTGCAGCTGGTCCAACCTTTGCCGCCCACCCGCTGATCACTGACGACACCGGCACCCAGGGAAAGGGGAAGTATCAGTTCGAATTTATCGGCGAGTACGGACATGACAAAGACGATGGAGTTACGACGGGCAGTCTCGCGGTACCGACCGTACCGGTGTTGTCCTACGGGGTAGCCGATACGACGGATCTCGTCCTCGGTATTCCGTATCAGCGCATCGAGACAACTCAGGACAGCATTACAAACACGGAGAGTGGAATCTCGGATGCGTCCATAGAATTGAAATGGAGATTCTATGAAAAAGAAGGGTTGAGTTTTGCGGTGAAACCAGGCATCACCTTGCCGACCGGGGATGAAAACAAAGGCCTCGGAAACGGCAGGACATCATACAAATTGTTTTTTATCTCAACAAAGGACGTGTCGCCCTGGGCATTCCATTTGAACCTCGGCTATATACGCAACGAATACAAGTTGCAGGCAGATGAAGAGGCGAACAGAAAAGACATCTGGCATGCTTCCCTTGCATCAGAGGTCAAAGTCATTAAAGACTTGAAAGCGGTTGCAAATATCGGCATGGAGCGAAATCCCGATAAGACTTCCGACACCGACCCTGCCTTTATTTTGGGCGGCCTGATCTATTCGATCACCGAAAATCTTGATGTCGATTTCGGCGTGAAAGGCGGACTCAACAAGCCGGAGACGGATATTTCGTATCTCGCAGGGATCACCTGGAGATTATAGGTGATGAAGTTATGGTCCCTAGGGCTATTAGGGTCTGGCGATATAAAAATCTGATACGAAATGCTTTGGCGATGCAGCTATGCCCATGTCACCAGTCATGCCTCAAGGATGAACGGCGTAAACGCGTATTTCTGCCTGACGGCCCGTATGATGGGGGACTGCGAGATAGCAAACCCGTTTCAGGATTATGCAAGGTCTTTTTTGTGCAGTGCTGCCCGCAAATTTTCTCGGGCACTGTTAAACAGCGCCAGATATGCTTCCGTCCGATAATCGGGGTAGGTATGCTCAAACGGCGCGAACTTCCGTTCTTTTGTGCTGTACCGCAGCGTCGCCTCGGCATAGATGCCTTCGCCGATGTAAATCCGGTGCGCAAAGTCTTTCGTTGTGGCGAGTACGACCTTGGCCTCGGTGACGTAGCCGGGATCGAGGTTGACCCTGCGCCGGTAGGATTGTCCGTCGCGCACGGCATAATTCTTTTCCAGAATATTGGTAAGTATTTTTATAGAAGATAACTTCCCCGGGTCTATTATCCGTTTGAAGAAAAGAAACTTTCTCAAAATACCGGTTCCCATTTCTTCGCGGTAATAATCAGTATTGTCCCACGGCAAGAGGCCACTCTCGTCTTCGAGGGGGCCATAGTCACCTTGCAGGATTTCAGAACAGGTGTCGAACAACGCCGGCTCGGAGGAGAGCATGCCGATGAACAGTTTTACCGGTAGTGGCGGATGTATTTCTCCCATAGGACTGTTTCCAAAAAGCTGCGGCTTAGTCGGCGAGATATCTGGTTACAGATTGGGCTGATCAGATGAAGTTTCTGTTCTACTTCCTTTCCAGCTCCCGCTCTCGAACAATTTTGGAGCCTGCAAACAGCAAACATGCAGAGAGCGACCTCTCCTGACATTGACTTCATGCGATCTTCTGGTGGCTCATTATATCACAAAAGAGCCGGATATTTATGAGGATGACGGTACTCCTCGGAGAATTAAAAATTCGGCGCAGAGCGCTTGACAACATCAAAAGGTTCGATATACTAATAACATGCAAGTGACACGCGAAGGTGATTACGGGATTCGGAGCGTCCTCTATCTTGCCCGCCAGCCTTTTAAAAAAGTCAGTTTCGTCAACGAAATATCTGAGGAATACAAGATTCCCCGAAGTTTTCTTGCCAAGATTCTTCAGAAGCTCGTCAAAGCGAAAATCGTGCGATCCTACCGCGGCGTAAAGGGCGGCTTTTCGCTTGCAAGACAGGCCCGGGATATTAACGTCCTGGAAGTGCTTGAGGCAATTGAAGGCAAACTGGCTCTCAATATTTGCATCGCCGACAAAAAGAAATGTTTTTTTTCAAAACACTGTCCTTCCCATCTCCTGTGGCTTAACGTCCAAACCAAAGTGGTCGACACGCTCAAAAAAGCGAATTTCGAGGATCTTGCCCGACAGAAAGTCTAACAAACATGGTTTCCTTATTCTACCTGCGGAGAAGATGCCATGATGCCGGAAAACCAGTATGAATACCGTGCCATTAAAGGGTTTGCAATTTCCTCGCTTTTCTGGGGAGTCGTGGGACTCCTCATCGGCATCCTGATCTCCATCCAGCTGGTCTATCCGCAATTCAATCTCACACCCTGGCTCACCTACGGGAGGCTCCGGCCTATCCATACAAACGCACTCATTTACGGGTTCACCGTACCAGCGGCGTTCAGCCTGTTCTTCTACCTTGTGCAGCGGCTCGGCAGAGCGCGCCTTGCATTCCCGGGGCTCGCGCAGGCGACGCTCTACCTTTTTAATATTGCGATCGTTCTCGCTGCGCTCTCTCTTTTTGCCGGCATGAGCCAGAGCAAGGAATATTCCGAGCTTGAGTGGCCGCTGGACTTCGTCGTGGTGATCCTCTGGGTGATGTTCTCGATCAATATCATCGGCACCATCATGAAGCGGAAAGAAGAGCAGATGTACGTTTCACTCTGGTTCATCCTCGCAACAGTCGTCGGCGTTGCCATCGTCTACATCGGGAACAATATTTCGGCACCCGTTTCCCTGTTCAAATCCTATTCAATCTACGCGGGTGCCAATGACGCCAACGTGCAATGGTGGTTCGGACATAATGCCGTAGCTTTCGTGTTTACCACGCTGCCCCTTGCTGTTTTCTATTACATTCTGCCGAAAGCGACCAATGCCCCGCTTTACAGCCACCGGCTTTCCATCATTGGCTTCTGGTCCCTTGTATTCGCTTATCTCTGGACCGGGGCGCACCATCTGATCTATACGCCGTTGCCTGATTGGATTCAGACCGTGGCCATCGCCTTCAGTATTTTCCTCATCGCACCGTCATGGGCATCAGTCATCAACGGCTACGGCACCATGAACGGGCAATGGCAGCAGATGCGTTCCAATTATCTGGCGAAATTCATCATCCTCGGGATCACGTTCTACGGCCTTCAGACGCTGCAGGGGCCGAGCCAAGCCGTCCGCGCCTTTAGCGCCCTGATTCATTATACCGATTGGGTCCCCGGTCACGTTCATATGGGCACCATGGGGTGGGTGACGATGACGCTCTCAGCAGGCTTCTATTATATGCTGCCGCGTATCTACAACACCGAGATCTACAGTGTGAAACTGGCTAACGTCCATTTCTGGCTAGTGCTCGTGGGACAGCTGATCTATTCCGTTACGATGTGGATTACGGGTCTCCGGCAGGGGGCTATGTGGCAGGCCATGGACAAGGATGGCAGCCTTGTCTACTCCAACTATATACAGACCTTGACGCCCAATTATCCCTTCTGGAACATGCGGACGGCCGGAGGTATCATTTTCTTTGCAGGATTTCTGGTATTCGTCTATAACATCTACAAGACGATTAAGAACGCCCCTGCGCCGCAGAAGATATGAGAACGGGATTTTGTCCCATGCCGCAGTCCTAAGGAGCTCCGTATGAACGTCGATAAAAGACCGGTAACCTTCATCATTCTAGCCGTGCTGACGATTCTGGTGGGCACACTTGTCACCACGTTTATCCCGCTCTTTGTCGGGACCGCGTCGCCCTCTCTCGAAAAGGTCATCCCCTATAAGCCTCTTGAGCTAGAGGGAAGAGATATTTATATCCGTGAGGGGTGCAATAATTGTCATACGCAGACGGTCCGTCCTCTCCCTTTTGAAACAGGCCGGTACGGTGCGCCGTCAACGCTGGAAGAATCCGCCATCGACCGGCCCCATCTTTGGGGATCGAAGCGAACCGGACCTGACCTCGCCCATGTAGGCAGAAAATATCCGGCAGCATGGCACTATCTGCATCTCAAGAATCCTCAGAGCATGTATCCTCTATCGAATATGCCGGCCTATGCCTGGCTTGCGGACCGGAATCTGGACACGACGGATACTGTGAAGAAGATGCGGGTACTGGGATATCCCTATACAACAGATGACCTCAAGACGCTCGAAGGCAAAACAGAGATGGATGCGCTTACAGCCTATCTCATGCGCCTCGGCAGGGAGACAAAACAATAACATGTCATGGAAGGCGTGGCTGTACTTCGGATTTACGCTCGTCCTTTCCGGAGTTTTGCTCGGCATCATGATTTATTATTTCCGCGCTCAGCGGAAACATAAAGTGGAAGAGCCGAAATACCGGATGCTTGATGATGATTGAGCGGATTGCGGATTCTGCAACGAAATTGAAACAGATCGGCTGCGGGAGATTGCTATGAGCGAATATGACGGCATACAGGAGAGGCAAAAGGGGAAATCAAAGATGCCTGTCGGCATGACGGTCCTGTTCATCGGTCTGATCGTTTTTGGGCTGATCTATATGTATCTCTTCTCGCCCCAGACCACGGGATGGAATCAATCCGGTCAATACCAAAAGCGCATGGAGGCATTAAAATCGTCCGTCATAACGCATGAGACAAAAGAAGTTGAATCCGGCATGTCGGAGGGCAGCGGGGCGGAAGACGGCGCAGCGATCTATAAGGCGGAATGCGCCATGTGCCACGGCGAAAAGCTTGAAGGCGGCATTGGTCCAGCACTAACGGGCCCGACGTTTATCTACGGCGGAACACTGGCAGACCATATCCGTGTCATCAGCGATGGTACGCCGAAGGGCATGCCAGCGTTCGCAAAACAGCTCGGTCCTGATAAGGTTCGTGCAGTAGCTCATTATATCCACTTCCGCCATACGAAGTAAGTCGGCATGAAAACGATATCCATCAGGTCCTGGCGCCGTGTTGTTGCATGGTTGCAGGCAACGCTCGTGCTCGGGCTGCCCTTTGTCCGAGTACACGGCGAAAGCGCTCTTCGTTTCGACGTGCCATCGCTCAAACTCTATTTTTTCGGTTCCGTCATATGGATTAGCGAAGCATATTTTTTCCTGCTCGTCTTTCTTCTCTTTTTCATCGGCATCATGCTCTTCACCGTTCTCTATGGCCGCATCTGGTGCGGATGGATGTGTCCACAGACGGTTCTTTCCGATTTCTCAAGGCAAATAGAGCGCATCGTCTCGTGGTTCAGCGGCCACAGGCTCCTGCAGATGGCGGTTTCGCAGGTTTTTCTCTTGCTCGCATCGATCGCTGTCGCAGTAAGTCTGATCTGGTACTTCGTCTCGCCGTACGATATGGCAGCCGATATCGTCGGACGATCCCTGGGCCCCTGGACTTTCTGGGCGTGGGTCTTTTTTACTGTTCTCATCTATCTGAACCTTGCCTTCGTACGCCAGAGGTTCTGCGGGTCCGTCTGTCCTTACGCTCGGTTTCAGAGCGCCTTTTTTGATGAGAAATCACTCACGATTGCCTTTGATCGGTCGCGGGCCGATGAGTGTCATGGGTGTGAGGCCTGCGTTCGGAATTGCCCATCAGGCATCGATATCCGGGACGGTCTCCAGGTGGAGTGCATCAACTGCGCCGAATGCATCGACGCCTGTGCGAGGCAAATGAAGAAGATGGGGAAAATACCGCTCGTCCGGTATTTCCGGGGGACTCCGGGAGACAATGTTCGCAAAGGACCGCGGCCGCGCGTTATTACACTCTCCGTCACCTTTGCGTTCACTGCCATGCTCTTTGCCTATCAGATCTATATCAGAGTTCCCCTGGATTTCTGGATCTTTCGCGACGAGGCGCAGTCTTATCATCAGGCAGGCAAGGATGACGGCATGATCAATGTCTATTCTTTGGTCGTGGAAAACCGGAGCCTCGCGTTTGAAATGTTCCGTCTGAGCATCGCGGGCATCAAGGACGCACAGCTGTTTGTTGCCCGAAACCCCTTTGCTATTCCGCCAAATACCACTTTAAGGACGAAGGTCTATGTTTTCGTAAAACGGAAGGACCTCACAGACCGTGTCACCCAACTGCGCTTTATTCTTGAAAATGTTGCGTCCCGGGAGATTCGTGTCGAGCAGGAGGCGACATTCGTCTATCCCGATCGGACGGAAAAAGGATGGGAGATCTGACATGTCATTCGTGAGGGGCACGACAGTCCTCTGCGATCACTGCCTCCTGCCGGTTACAGAGAGAGAAGCGGTTTACGAAGATTCACCCGCTGGACGCAAGGTCTTCTGTTGCCAAGCATGCCGAGCCATCTGCCGGATGATCATTGAGGAAGGCTTGTCGGATTTCTATCGAAAGCGTGAATGGAGCTCCTTCGGCATCCCCGAATCACTCCGTTCCAAAACAGAGCAGGACACGGGTTTCCCTTTGACAGAACAGGACACCTGGTCAACGTTTGTCAGGGGCGAAGGGACCGTAAAGGAAGCAGACCTCATGATTGACGGCATACGCTGCCCGTCCTGCGTCTGGCTCAACGAAAAGGTCCTCGAAAGGACCGATGGTGTCATATCTGCGAGAGTAAATTTTGCCACCCACCGCGCCCTCGTTCGATGGGACAGCACCAGAACGAATTTGGCCCGCATCCTCTCCCGCCTCAGCTCTATAGGCTATTTGGCCAGACCCCATACGCCGTCAGGCCAGGAGACCTTACTCCAGAGGCAGAACAAAGATCTCCTGATACGTCTGGGCACAGGCTTCTTCTTTTCCATGCAGCTCATGCTCGTGAGCTTCGGGCTCTACGCGGGATTTTTCCATGGCATCGATGCCCGGACAAAACGCTGGCTCGAATTCGCTGCCTTTGCTGCCTGCACTCCTGTCCTGTTCTATTCAGGATGGCCTTTTCTGCAGAGCGCTGTGCGGGGAATCCGGAACCGCATTGCGAATATGGATGTGCTCGTTTCTCTCGGCGCGCTTGCGGCATATCTGCTGAGCATCTATCATATGACAGCCGGCCGGGAGGTGTATTTCGACACTTCCGCAATGATCATCACCCTTGTGCTGCTCGGGAGGTATCTTGAAAACATGGCAAAGCGCTCAGCTTCGCAGGCAGTGTCCCGATTGCTCGCATCTCAGCCGAAAGAAGCGCGGGTTATTCGAAATAGCGAACGGGTGATGGTTCCTGTTGAAGATGTTCGCAGGAACGACGTGATTGAAGTGCGGCCCGGCGAAAAGATTCCGCTCGACGGCGTCGTCATGGAAGGGGCGACCGAAGTGGATGAATCGCTCGTCACCGGGGAATCCCGCGTCGTTGAAAAATCGCCGGGAAGTCCTGTGGTCGGAGGGACAGTGAACGGTCTCGGCATGCTTACCATTCGCGTAATCGGGATCGGCCGGGACACGATCATTGCACAGATCGCCCGGCTCGTGGAGCAGGCGCAGTCAGCCTCAGCCCCGATTCAGCGGATCGCCGACCGTATATCGGCATACTTCGTCCCTGCGGTGCTCCTGCTGACCCTCGGGACCTTTTATTACTGGTTCAGCAGGCCTGCCGGCGCGGCGATGTCCCTGCCCATAATGAACGCGGTCTCCGTGCTCGTAATCGCCTGCCCATGCGCGCTCGGCCTCGCAACACCGGTTGCGATTCTTGTTGGAACGGGCACCGCGGCTCGGAAGGGAATCCTGATAAAAGGCGGCGATATTTTAGAACGTCTTCATAATGTGAATACCGTTGTTCTTGACAAGACCGGAACCATCACGACGGGAAGAATGAAGGTCGTTGAAGTGCGGAGTATCCAATCTGCAATCCGAAATCCGCAGACCGAAATTCTTCAATACGCGGCGTCAGCAGAGCTGACATCGGAACACCTCATGGGCGTTGCTATCGTGAATCATGCGAAGGAACAGGGGCTTTCATTCCTCAAAGCCGAATCATTGAAAGCGGTGCCCGGCAAGGGTGTCTCAACCACGATAGACGGCGTGACGGTCCTCGTTGGGAAAAGGATCTTTCTTGAGCAGGAGGGCGTTCCGATTCAGTTTAAAATCATCTCCGAGGCTGAAATGCTCGAAAAACGCGGCATGACGGTGGTCTGGATTTCACGCGATAAATCGCTGCTCGGCATTATCGGACTCATGGATGCACCCAAGCCCGATTCATCTGCGGCGGTAAAGCAGCTGATGGAAAAGAAGATCACGGTTGCCATGATAACCGGAGACAACGAGGGCACGGCCCGGGTCATAGCAGAAAAGGCAGGCATTCGGAGAGTGGTGTCCGGTGTGATGCCGTCGGGTAAATCAGACGAAATTACCAAACTGAAGTCCGCGGGCGAGGTCGTGGCCATGGTAGGGGACGGGATCAATGACGCGCCTGCGCTTGCTTCGGCCGACGTTGGGATTGCTATGTCAACCGGATCGGATATAGCCATAGAATCCGCGGACGTTGTACTCATGAGATCAGACCTTACGAGCGTTGTGGAGACCGTCGACATTTCCAAAAAGACTTTCATGGTCATCAAACAGAACCTGTTCTGGGCTTTTTTCTATAACGTTGCCGCGATCCCGCTCGCCATGTCGGGTCTTCTACACCCGATCGTGGCTGCCGGGGCAATGGCAGTGAGTTCAGTGACCGTGGTTATGAACTCGTTGAGATTGAGGTAGGAATGTCGGCAACGGTAACGGCGCCCGTATCGTTGAGCGTGGGGCGGCAACGTTTCACAACGTACGGCGTTGCAGTGACGAAACGGGCCTCGTGGCAGCTATACACATAATCGGTGATACTCAGTCTATGCTCTGGACCATCTTCGCACTCATTGTTCTCATGTTTGCCATCGGCCTTGCCGCCTGGTTTATCTTTCTCTGGGCAGTCAAGACCGGTCAGTTCGACGATATCGAGCGGCCGAAACACCGAATGATGGATGATGAAAGCTGAACGTACCCTTAGCAAGAAGCAGGGCATATGAAAATTTATGACGATCTTAAGCTTAACTATGAGGCTGTTTGTTGCCGGATTAGCACTTGGTTTAGCTGTAACCTGTCGGCCGGGTAGAGCACAGCGAAGTAGAATCTATCAATTCCTTATAGATAATGCAAACCTACGTTGAAATTTTCCTTATCGGCCTGCTTGGCAGTATGCACTGCATCGGTATGTGCGGCGGGTTCGTGGCCATGTATTCGTTCAAAAAGCCAGCGGCGCAGCCGTCGCTGCCGTATCACCTCTTGTACAACCTCGGCAGGGTAACCACGTATTCAATCCTCGGCGGCATTGTGGGATATATCGGGTCCTTTGCGGCATCCATAGGGGAGCAGAGAGGCATTCCCGGCGCCGTGCTGCTGCTCGCAGGCGCTCTCATGATTATCATGGGGCTGAACATGGCGGGCGTTCTGGGGAGGAGGGGGTTCTTTGAAGATACGGGAATCGCCGAATCGTCATTCTTTCGCCGCGCTTTCCACCGGGTCCTTGCCCTTGTGTCGGTCTGGGGAACCTTTTTCCTAGGGCTGCTACTCGGCTTCCTGCCCTGCGGTTTTCTGTATCCCATTTTCATGAACGCCGCTGCAAGCGGCGGCTTTTTTTCAGGTATGTCCATGCTGGCCGTGTTCGGCCTCAGTACGGTTCCTGCTTTGCTGTCCTTAGGGTCCCTGATAACGCGGATCAAACCGCATCGCAAAGTTCTGATGTACCGGATCGCCGCCGCCCTCATCATTCTCCTCGGTCTCCGCACAGTCCTTCGAGGCATGTCGTTCAACGGCTGGATCCTGCCCGGCCGGTTCTGGTAACGCGCAGTTTCGTGGCTTTCGCTCAAAAAAATTGCACAAAAACAGCTTGACATGGCACGTTGACCTGGTGTATTTTTATTCCTACTAATTAATTAACCGATTAGTTAAATAGCTATGAAACAGATGCGATCCCATAAGCATTCTGCCGGGCGCAGACCGAAAACGGGGAGGACCGAGTCCGACACCCGCGACGAAATCCTTGCCGCGGCGCGAAAGGTCTTTGCACAGCGGGGACTCGACGGGACGTCGGTACGGGAAGTCGCACGGGCCGCCAAGGTCAACAACGCGATGATCTATTACCACTTCAGGGACAAAGAGGACTTGTACCGAGCGGTGCTTTCAGATTCATTTTCTTCCATGGCGGCGGTCTGGAATGACGAAATTTTCAAGACGCCCGCTCCGGTCAAACAAAAAATTCAGAAATATATCGAAGGCTATATCCGCTTTCAACAAGTAAATGACGACCTTCGTCGGATTATGGCAATGGAATTTGCAGGGAGCGGAGGCAATAGCACCTGGATCTGTGAAAAATATTTCGCGGACAACTACGCCCATCTTGCCGGGATTTTCAAGGACGGCATGCGAAATGGGGAGCTGAAAAAATTTGACCCGTCGCTGGCCGTGGCATCGTTGATCGGCATCGTTGTCCATAATTTCATCCTTCAGCCTATGGCCGAACACGTACACGGAAGATGCGTCAATCTATCGCCGAAAAAATTCGGCGCTTTCGTCACGGAACTTTTTTTTAGCGGACTCTCGACGAAACCTTCGTGAGGCAGCGTTGGGCATATTGTGTAAGAGGATATTCGTACAATGAACCTTCGTAGAACGGTCATTCTGATTTCGAGTCTTATCATGAGCATCGGGACGGCTTCTTTTGCAGCCGATAAAGTCTATACGCTCCAGGACGCGTATCAGGCCGCGCTCCGCGCAAACGAAATAGTCAAAATTGCAGAAGAGAATGTCGTGCAGTCTGAATATCGAGTGGACGAGGCGTGGACGTATATTTATCCTCGCCTCGTTGCTCAGGGAGCATATACGCGGTTCAACGAGACCCTTCCTCCAGAAGGCGGCTCATTCATCTTCCAGCCGTTGGATCAGTATCAGGCGGCGCTGGTGTTTACCCAGCCTCTGTACACCGGCGGCAGGACGCTCGCAGCACTCCGTACTGCTCAAAAAATGCGTGAGACAAGCTCGGGCGACCTGACCCTTGCAAGACAGGATATCATGTTCAGTGTTGCCGATGCATATTACGGGGTTCTTAAAGCGCAGAAGTCTGTTGATATCAGCAGCCGGTCGCTGGAACGGGTGGAGCGGCATAAGCAGGTGGCCGAGCGGGAAGCGAAGACCCGGAGAACCAAGGCGAACAAATCGGCCCTGCTCCGTGCCAATTCGCTGGTTACGCAGTCCCGCATCAGTCTGGTGCGTGCCAAAGACGGGCTTAAGATTGCGAGGGAGAAGCTCAGCCTCTTGACCAAGCTTCCTCAGGAGATAGATCTCGCAGAACCTCCTCAACCAAAACAGCCGACGGAGACTCTGGATGACCTAAAGAAAATTGCGCTCTCCAGCCGTGATGACTACGCGAACTCCAGAGTGAGCAAGAGCATCGCCGAAGAAAATGTTACGATTGTGCAGGGTGCTCACTATCCACAGCTCTATGCCGTAGCCGGGGCTCAGTACCAGGATTCTCAGCCCGCCGTTTTTACTGACGCTACGGTTTATTATGCCGGTGTCCGGCTCCAGGTCCCGATATTCGAGGGCGGATTGATGAAGGCAGAAGTGTCGGAAGCGAGGTCCAAGGTCAGGCAGGCGGAACTCTCCACCGAGTATCTGCGCAAGTCCATTGAATCCGAAGTTCAGGAAGCGTACGTGAACCTCCAGACTGTTACTTCGGTGCTTGAAACGGCAATGCTCCAGCTAGACTACGCAAAGGGAAACTATGATGCGGTCGAAGCCCTTTTTTCCGAGGGGCTCCTTGGGAGCCTGTCGCTCATCGATGCGGAGCAGGCGCTGACCCTGACCGAACGGGAGTTGATGAATGCCGGCTACGACCGACAGGTGGCGATCCTGCGGCTCAAGAAAAGCATCGGGACACTGGGCAAGGATTCAGGAACATGAAAGAGTGACGCCTGTGGAGACGATTCACGTAATGCTGACCGTATTGGGCAACGTTTACATGAATAGCGCAATCAGAGCACGGAACGGATATAGGAACTGTTAGTAACGGATAAGAGGTTAGACATGCTTCTCCCTGATATTTCGATCAAGCGTCCGGTGTTCATAACCATGGTGGGGCTTGCCCTCATCGTCTTCGGTCTGGTGGCGTTCCCCCGGCTGGCGCTCGACCTCTTTCCAAAGGTCGACTTCCCCGTGGTGAACATCACGACCAAACTCGTTGGCGCCTCGCCGGAGATCATGGAAGTCGACGTTACGGACACCATTGAAGAGGCTGTTAACACGATAAACGGCGTCAAGTCCATCACATCACGCAGCATGGAAGAGTATTCTATCGTTACGGTGGAGTTCTATCTCGAGCGGAACCTAGAGCAGGCGGCCCAGGACGTCCGAGACAAGATAGCTGCAATACGGAACCGTCTTCCGAAGGACACGGAGCCGTCGGTGATCGAGAAGATCAGCCCTGAGGACCAACCCATCGTCTGGATCGCAGTATGGGGTGACCGTTCGATCAGGGACATGACGCACTACGCCGACAAAATCCTGAAGCGTGATATTGAAAAGATTTCCGGCGTAGGTTCGGTGACGATGAGCGGGGGCCGGACCCGCCAGGTTCGCATCTGGATCGACCGAAAAAAGATGGATGTGGCGTCATTGACGGCTGACGACATTAAGCTGGCATTAGGGCGCGAACACCGCGAAGTTCCCGGGGGACGGGTCGAGAATATTCGCACCGAGTACATCGTAAAAACCAAAGGTGAGTACGAAACGCCCGCAGCGTTCAACGATCTTGTAATCGCCTACCGTCACGGCAGGCTCATCAAACTCAAGGACGTCGGCTATGCCGAGGACGGTCTTGAAGACGAGCGGTCCCTTACCCGGTTCGATGGAAAAACCGCCGTCGGCCTGTCCGTGAAGCGGCAGTCCGGGGAGAACACCGTGGCCGTGGCCGAGCGCGTCAAGGCCGCTGTGGCAGCAATCAAGCCACCGGAGGGGATGCACCTCGACATCAC
>JBLMWN010000169.1:0-4691 GCA_050257255.1 Betaproteobacteria bacterium
GGATGGGCTCCTTTGATCAGGCAGAACATTATTACTCCCGCGAGGTGGAAATTAATCCTGAGGACGCCTTAGCACTGTATAATCTCGCGGTCATCAAGGAAAAGTTGAACAAGCCGCAGGAGGCGGTGAGGTACTATGAACAGTTCATCGCGCTCAAGCCACCAGCGTACGCAGCCATCCTCCCATCGATTAACGCGAAAATCGCTCTCCTTAAAGCACAACTCCGATCATCAAGGGACCCCGCAGTTCATCGTTCTCAGGCCAATGACTAATGTACTCTCCGTATGGAGGGGAACGATCCCTGCGTTCTTGCGGCCATTTCCATTCGGTTCATTGACCCGGTTGAGGGATTATTTTCGGGACCGCGTCGTTGTTCTCCTCTTTTTTCTCCTTCTTCTCTTCGCCCTTATCTTCCGCCTTCAGCTTTTTGGCCATCTCCTTCAGCCGCCTGTCCACCAAAAAATTGAACGTCCCTTCAGGATAGGTCCCGTCTTCCTTGCGCTCTCCAGCCGGTAGCCCTGTAAAGATTTCGAGCGCCTCGTTCACTGTCTTGACCGCATAGACCCTGAACGTGCCGTCCTTCACCGCGTCAACCACTTCCTTCTTGAGCATCAGGTTCTTCACGTTCAGCTGCGGGATAATAACACCCTGGTCGCCGGTAAGCCCCCGGTTCTTACAAACGGCAAAGAATCCTTCGATCTTCTCGTTCACGCCGCCGATCGGCTGGATATCGCCTTTTTGGTTGATCGAACCGGTGATTGCGAAGTTCTGCCTGATCGGCACCTCGGCAATGCCCGAGAGGAGCGCGATGAGCTCTGCTGCAGAGGCGCTATCTCCTTCCACCTCGCCGTAGCTCTGCTCGAAGGCAAGGGTCGCGGAGACCGAGAGCGTCTTATCCTGCATGTAGGTGCCCCCCAGGTAACCCGAGAGAATGAGCACGCCTTTGTTGTAGATGCGGCCCGAAAGCTTTGCCTCGCGTTCAATATCGATAACGCCGGACTTGCCGAGATATACCCGGCTCGTGATGCGCGACGGCTTGCCGAAAGAGAAGTCGCCGATGTCGTATACCGACAGACCATTTACCTGCGCAACCGCGGAGCCGGAAACATCGACTATGATCGTCCCTTCGGTGAACATTTCCTGGATGCGCTCGTCGATCAGGTTCGCTCGGTAGATCTTCTCGTTGAGCGCCTTGTCCACGTGCTCGACGGTCACGACGCTGCTCCCGGCCTTGTTCGCCCAGTATGACGCCTCGCGCACGAGGTCCGTGAGGTCGCTGAAGCGGAGAGAGAGCTTGTTCTTTTTTTCTGTGAGGCGCACGGCGTGGTCCACGACCCCGGCCACCGCGGTCCGGTCAAAAGGAAGCAGGCCGTCGCTTTTTACCATGTTGCCGATAAAGTTCGCATAGCGCATCTTCTCGCCCGCCGAGTTCGCGGTTTGGGTATCAAAATCGGACTTGACCTTGAAGATGTCCCGGAAGTCCTCGTCGTAGTTATACAGCAGGTAGTAGAGCCAGGGGCTCCCGAGCATGATGATCTTGAGCGAGACGGGAATAGGCTCGGGTTTGATGCCGCCGCTGGCGAAACCGTAAAGCTCGGCCACATCCTCGACCTTCACTTCATTCTTCTTGATGATCCGCTTGAGCGCGTCCCAGGAAAAGGGGCTCCGGAGCACATCGAGAGCATTCAAGAGCAAGTAGCCGCCGCTTGCATGAAGTACCGAGCCCGACCGGATCATGGTGAAGTTGGTGTAGAATGCTCCGAAGCGTGCTTTTCGCTCGATGCGGCCGACAAGATTGTTATAGGTGGGGTTTGCTTCCTCGATCACCGGCCCGCCCTTGGTCTCGGCATTGTCGACGATGAGGTTTACCTTGTAGCGTTCAAGGAAGCTCCCTTTATCCATGCCTTCAATGGGAAACGGCAGTTCCTGCGTTTGACCGAGGAATTCGCGCAGGTTGCCGAGGATGTCTTCTTCGACCTCCGTAAGATATTCCGGAATGCGGGGATTGACGCGGTATTTTTCCCGCAGATCGTCGAGCTGGTGGCCCATGGCAAAGTGTGCAATCCGGCGATTGAGCTCGTGGATCCTTTCATGCGCCTCCTTGTCGAGCTGGCGGGCCTTTGCCAGGAAGTCACGGATCTCGGAGTCCACCTGCTTTTCATGCTCTTCCAGGTCGTGCTTCTGCTCCGCGGTGAGATGCTCGAGTTCCTGCGGCTGGAGAGGCTTGCCTTTCCACAGGGGAACTTTGACGATGCCGGTGCGTGTTATGGAGAGCTGAAGTCCCAGCTCCATCGCTCGTTGGCTGGCATCGGAAAACAGGACTTCCTTGGCCTTCTCCGCATCCTCCACGATTTTCGATTTCTGCTCCTCGTACTCCTTGGACTCGAAGATCTTCGGTATCTCGTTCTGCATGAACTCAATGAATTTCTCGACATCGCGGCGGAACTCGCGTCCTTTGCCCGTCGGGAGCTTTACGGCGTGCGGCCGGTCGGGGTCCTTGAAGTTATTGATGTAGCACCAGTCGTCGGGCACGGGCCGGTCGAGGGATATGCGCTTCACAATGGACTTGACGATGGTATTCCTGCCCGTGCCGGGAATGCCGGAAACGAAGATATTGTATCCATGGTTCCTGATGGAGAGGCCGAACTCGATGGCCGTCACGGCGCGCGACTGCCCGATGACCTCTTCCTTGAGTGCAAGCTCCGCAGTGGTTTGAAAAGGGAATTCAGCAGGATCGCTGGTATGTCGAAGTTCCGAAAAGGGCACCTCTCGTTCCTTGATGTCCACACGGTCCTCCTTGCGCATTATCTCCTACTTAAAGTGTATGTGCCGCGCAACTCGTTGTCAAGTGATGCCGCCGCGCACTTTCGGATATTCAAAACAAATTCAGACAGGGTGATACATCGGGGACCATGGGAAGACAATCGCGGAACAGCCCTGCCCCGGAGGAGCATTTAGGGTATTTCGGGAGGGTGATATCGAAGAAAGGAGTCGGGCAGGTGAGAATGAGAAATCATGAACTTCCATATTCATGATTTTCCATCTTCACACTTTTTTAAAACCGAGGCGTGCTTTGTATAAATGTGGTATTCTATTTTTTCCTCACCAAGAAATACAGTTCCCCCTCTTGCTGGAGATTCCCCGCCGTAAGCTCAGCTTCGGGCCCTTGGCCGCAGAACAGGTCTGCTCTTCCCGGCCCTCTGATCGCGCCGCCCGTATCCTGGTTCACTACGAAGCGTGTAAAGGGCACCCATTGCTTGATGACGCCGTTCTCGATGACCGGTTTTTGTGCGGCGATAAAACCTAACGCTCCCTTGGGGAAAAACTTGGCATCCGTGGCAATGGACCGGCCCGGTGTGAGCGCTACGCCGATGTTCCCGATCGACGGGCCGGTGTCGAGCCGGAAGAAGACGTAGCTCTGGTTCTGGTTCAGCACATCGGCGAGCTTGTCGGGGTGAGAACGCAGGTATTCCCGTATCGCTTGCATGGACATGCTCCCGTTGGTCATTGCGCCGGTATCCATCAGGTATTTCCCGATGCTCTTGTAAGGTCTGCCGTTCTGGCCGTCGTAGAGCACACTCAGGATATTTCCGTTCCCGAGAGCCACTTTGCCCGAGCCCTGCACCTGCAGAACATAAATGTCTACCATGTCGGAGCACCAGAGTATTTCGAGCCCCTTGCCTGCAAGCGTCTTTTTCCGGTCGATCTCCTCCCGTGAATAATAGGGGACCACTTTTTTTCCGTCGAGCCTGCCGAAGAGCTTGTTCTTGGGAAAATCGTTACCGAACTGAGTAAGATCGACCTCGATTATGTCATCGGGCTTCCGGTAGAGGGGGTAGCGATATGTCTTGTCAGCAGTGACCCGACAGGAAAGCAGGGGTTCATAGTAACCCGTGAACAGCACTGTGCCGTTTCCATCCGAACCGACAGAGCGGTAGAGTGTGAAGTCTTTCTTGATGCGCTCTGCCTTCTGATCATGCGTGAGCGAATTGTTCTCAATGATCAGGAGGAAATTCTGGAGTGTCACGGCCATATCGAGGGCCGTGACACGATCCGGTCCCAGCACGAACGGCGTCTCGGCAGGCAGCTTTTTGTAATACTCCAGGCTCTGGCGCACGGAAGCGGCAATGTCCCGGAATGCCATATCATCGTCCAGTTTGACGTGCTTCCGCGCGGAGATGTGCTCCAGTGCGTTCTCGGGCCTGATCACGGTCAGCGGCGGCCGTGCGCAGGCGACAAGAACAAAAAGGAGTGAGGCTATGACAAATAGTTTTCCCATAGGCAATTCAGAAAATGATCTCGTTTAAAACTCGTCTGAACCGTCTCATGATCGCTTTCTTTGATGCGGAAAAGCTTTTCATCCTAAAAAGAGCATTTGGGACGCAGATTAAATCGGATAAACGCAGATAAAGCCAGAACAAAAAATGATTTTAAACTTCGAAAAAGAATCACCCAACAGATGAGTCGCGATTTAATCTAAAGATTTTGTTTTATCTGCGTAATCTGCGTTCATCCGCGTCCAACTGCCGTTTTCAGGTTCATGAATTTTTCTCCTCAGGAATAAAATAGGGGATCGTTTTCCCCGTACATTTTTTAACAGAAGCGCAATCATAGACGACCGGATTCTGCTCACTTTTTTGAGGTGGGGACGAAGTCATGGTTGCAGAAATAATTTAGGCTATTCTTTGAAC
>JBLMWN010000170.1:0-4015 GCA_050257255.1 Betaproteobacteria bacterium
ATTGAAATTATCAGGCTCTTCCATTCCGGCAGCGCAGGTGTCGTGATTCCCGAGTATGCATTTGACCTTTTCGCTCCGGAGGATGTCAAGAGTTTCGTTTGGATTGGCGTTATAGCCCACCATGTCTCCAAGACAGACCGTTTCGTCTGCCTTGAGGGTCTTAATTCTCCCGAGAACGGCAGTCAGCGCTTCGAGGTTTGCATGAATATCGGCAATCACGGCGGTGCGCATCGGCTTTCATTCCTGCATTCTTCATTTCATCGATCTACGTTTATTGTAGCAAATTCCGGCCGCACAGGAGAAGCAGGCGCTTTATCTGCGCTGTGTTCGAGCAATATGCCGAATAGAGCAGGATAGTAATATGAGGCGGGAATGCTGAAGAAGTCGGGTAGAGGATTGAACGGTGAGGCATTACACTTTGATGTGACAGCTATGATGTCGTTTTAGAGTGCTGCCTGGTCCCGGCCTTGTTGCCTTTTTGCCGCTTTGTCCTTGCAGGGCAGGTTCTTGTGAACGAGCTTCTTCTTGAACGTACAGTGGAGTGTAACAAATGTCCTGCAGCTCCGCGAACCGTCGACGGCGTCGGACTTCGGGAACTTGGCGTATTTACAGTCATGATCGCAGAATTCCATTACAGCCGCTATCACAAGATTGATCAAACTACTTTCAACGCTACCTTGCCTCTCACCCTGCCCGTTTGGCTGTAAGCGAGGGCCTCTTTCACCTGGTCGAGCGGGAAAACCTTATCGAGAACGACCTTGATCTTTCCGGCCTGGATGTGTCCGCACAGCCATTCCACATCGGATGATTTGTGCCCCACCATGATGGTTGCAGCCTTTTTCCCGGGCAGGAGCGCCCTGACGAAAATGCTCCAGATTAGGGAAGGAGACGGCACGGTATTGATATAGATGCCGTGCGGTGTCAAGGCTTGTTTGCATTCTTTGAAAGAGCGGGCCGATATCGCGTCGAAGACGATGTCGTATTGAATGCCGGCCTTCGTGAAATCCTGCTGATGATAATCGATCACGCTGTCCGCACCGAGTTCCTTGACCAAACCGGCGTTGGCGCTGCTGCAGACCGCCGTAACCTGGGCGCCGTATAATTTCGCGATCTGTACTGCAAAAGTCCCTACCCCTCCTGATGCGCCGTTGATGACGACTTTTCTGCCCGCTGCGATACGTCCCTTGTCCCGCAGCGCGATGAAAGCCGTCATGCCCGCAATCGGGATCGCCGCGGCCTCTTCGAACGAGATGTTCTTCGGCATCGGGAAAACGGTTTTTTCAGAGATTGCGACATATTCTGCGTAGGCGCCGAGATGAGGTCCAGCGGTCGCGATAACGGTATCGCCCGGTTTATACTTTGTCACGCGGTTTCCCGCATCGACGACCTCTCCCGCGCATTCGATTCCCAGGATCTTCGGGAATGTGCTGCCGATGAATATCCTCGTTTGGCCTTCCCGGGTCTTCCAGTCAACGGGGTTCACGCCCGCCGCGTGTACTTTGATCAGCACTTCACGGGGCTTGGGTGACGGTTTCGGCACATCCGCTATCTCGATAACGTCATTCCCGCCGAAGGCATGAAACGCGACTGCCTGCATGGCAACTCTCCGCCCGTCCTGTTATTCCTGTGAAATCAGTCTCTCCTTCCGATCCAAGAACCACGTTATCAATCCGCCCGAGAATACAGATTTCATGAGGTGAACATTGATCACTGATTTGGATGTTGTTCGTGCAGCAACGACACAGGTGCCGGAAGCGCTTGACGCAAAAAAAAGGAAAGCACAAAAATTTCTACGTGCTCATGAAAGAAAACAGCCGCATGGTACGCTCTGGCTTACCGACAACCGCTTCCCTGTTTTCCTACTTCACCTTGCTGTCCATCGAAGCCAAAAAGTCTATAAATGTCTTAAGCAACGTCCTATCCTTATCCGTTAAATCCAGGAACTCCACTCCTATTTCATACTGTTCTTGCCCTTTCTCTTCCATCTTTCGGCATGAAGCGACTCTTCCACTAAAATTGACATGGCTGTCATCGCTGAAAGACAGCCCCATGGGGATCACACTTTCTGAACCCAGAGTCTGATCGGTTTGGATAAGCATGCCGCTCAGGCTGATGTTTCTCACCGTGAACTGTGCAGGAAAGCTCAGTGTCTGCTCCGAGGGGGTCGTGATTTCAAACCTGACATTGAGCCTTCGATCGACCATTGTCGGCACTTTCTCTTTCCTGTTGTGCTCGATCGATTTAAGAAAGTCAGCTATCTTATCCGCTGAGCCGTCTTTAAATTTCATGCCTGCCTGGTATATTAAGATTCTTTGCCCATTGGCCCGTTCTTCAATTCCACTCAATTCGGAACGAACGACGATACCCTTCACATCGATGCTTTTCCCCTTCTCGCCCAGCTTGATCGAAATTTCCTTGCCGATGTTAAGTCTCCTGTCTGCTTTCAGGGCAACACCGCCGAGACTGATGTCAATGATTTCCACCTTGTCGGCTAAGCTCATCTTGCCGTTAATTTCTATTAAATCCAATTTGAATCGCTTATGCCGCCTCTTGTCCTGCATTCTCGGTTACCTCCAATTTCCTTAGTTCCCTCGCCGCTCATAGCTTAGTAAGATGCTACACCTGAAATGGAAGAGAGAGTTATCAATGATAACAGGACAGTATCGTCCGTGCAGAAGGCCTGGTTGCGGGTGATGAATGAACTTTTTGTTAAACAACTATATCATAAAACAGTAATTGCATCCAGAACTTCTCCGTGAACCCGCTTATTATTGTTTCTCCCTTCCGCAACTCTTTCGGATAGACAGTATACCTTGACAGGGACATGATCGGCCTTTATACTGTTGGTAATATCTGACATGAATTGACGATCTCACACCAGGGAGCAGGAGGATGCAGCAAATTGCATACTTATGTTGCATCGGATCTCATCCCGCAACATTCTCGCGCTTGGCTGTCCGGCCTGATGCAGGAGTCTGTCATGAGAAAACGACGCGCCATTGTTTTTGATAACGATATCGTTGTTACCGGACTGCTGAGAACTTTCCTTTCCCTCCGTGGCTATGATGTCCTCACGTTCCGTGAGCCGATGATCTGTCCTATCCACGAAAACAATCCAGAGTGCGGAACAGACCACGCGTGTGCCGATATCATGATAGTCGACTTCAGCATGACCGGCATGAACGGCATTGAAATGCTTAAGGCTCAATCGGCGCGGAGGTGCAAGCTCACCTCGAGGAATAAGGCGCTCATGGCGGGTTATTCCGATGCTCTCGACCAGAGAACGGTCGAAGACCTCGGTTACGCATTCTTCGAAAAACCAATAAATTTCAACAACCTCGCGGCCTGGTTCGATGAATGCGAGCAGCGAATGGACCTGTCGCAGCCCCTGGGGTTCGTACGAAGAGAGAAGCGTCAGGCCTACAATAGGGAAATATCGTTTCAGGCTCTCCCGAAGGCCGATATCCGGAAGGGCGCCGCCGTGAACAGAAGTCCATCCGGGCTCTGTCTCAAGGTTGCCGATCCTCTCCGGCTTGACCAGACCATTGCAATTCAGTCCGAAGGTGCCCGATCTTTTCGGTCAGCATCGGTGCGATGGATCAGAAAAACGGGAGACGATCTCTACCTCGTGGGACTGCAGTTCGAGAACCCCGCTTAAGGACCGACTACGGCGCGGTGATCAGCATCGCATCCTGGATCTTCCGTGCCTTCTCCCCGCCGACCAGTTTCTCGACAATGGCCAATCCGAACGTAAGTGCCGTGCCGGCGCCCCGGCTGGTCAGCACATTCCCGTCGCTTACTACGGCCTTTTCCTCGTAAAGCGCGCCGCCGAGCCTGTCCTTGTACGAGGGATACGAGGTCGCGTGTTTTCCCCGGAGCACTCCCGCATTGGCAAGCACGTACGGCGCGGCGCAGATCGCGCCCATCAGCTTGCCCTTCTGTGAAAAACTCCTGATCAGGTCTTTCACGCGCAGATCGGCGTTCAGATTGTCCGAACCCGGCTGTCCGCCAGGCA
>JBLMWN010000171.1:0-5407 GCA_050257255.1 Betaproteobacteria bacterium
TTGTTCTGGCTTTATCTGCGTTTATCCGATTTAATCTGCGTCCCAAATGCTCTTTTTAGGTTTATATGTTAAGCCCCCCGCACCACTCCTCAATTGTCGTTCTCATCTCTCCTGGCTTTTCCGTCGGTATCCAGTGATGAGAATCAATCAGAGCGGTTTTGCAGTTGTTCAGGGTTTTGCAAATTTCTTTTGCTCCGTCCGGGTCGCTGAACACCTTTCCAGTCGATACCATGAGCAGCACCGGATGGTGGATGTCCGCAAGCAGGGGAAGCGGCCGGCTGAGCTCGCGGAGGCTCTGGAGATAGGCGGTGACCGGCAGGAACCGAAGATCAAAGCAGGGCGAGGCGTATTTTTTCACAAGCGCCTCCGATGAGCCTTGCACGGCCGTGAGCGACCGCATTTCCTTGTCGAGTTCCCTGAGGTCCAGGTGTGGTAAGTATCTCCGGTATATGCCCAGGCGGTTCAGAAGACGAATCACCGCAACGGTCGGTGAGATCAGCCGGATAAACGGTTGGATTCTTTTGAGCGCGCCTGAGAAAAACAGCGGAAAGAGCGGTTCGATGAGAATCAGGCCTTCCGTCCTCACCGGGTAACGGATGGCGAACTGCATTGCAGCGTTGGCGCCCAGGCAGTGGCCGGCGAGGACTGCGCGGGAATAGCCCTCGGCATTGAGGATGGCGACGATATCATCACACCACAGCTCCATGGTGATGCGCCCGCGATAGACCGACCGGCCATTGCCGCGCAGATCGATCCGGATGATATCCCAGGTGCGTCTTAGAGAAGTCTGTTCCACGAACTCGGACCAGCGCGTCATGTTGCTTGCCATGCCGTGGATGAGGACGAGAACTCGGCGCGTGGCCGCTCCCCGCAATATGCGGTAAGTTATCTGCGCGCTATCGCGAACGGTCAACGTGCGGAAAGTCTCGATCATGGACAGTTCCTTTTTATGTGTTGATTATGCAGGATAAGGCCGCGGTTGTACTATTCGGAAAAATGCACGTTGCATCAACATCGTCATTTACATTGATCCCTGCGGGGTCCAGCCCCGGCGGCCGGGCGTGCGAGCGCCTCACGGATCTTCGGTATTCCCTCCAGAGCCGCGCGGCGGCCTTCTGCGATCATTTCGTCTATCTGACTCACGTCCATGCGGCGGAAATCCGACAGGCAGGGCTCGATGAGCACATCGGCGTCCTTCACCTGATCTTTGGTATTTTCATCGATTGCGATATCGAAGGCATTGAAAAGGATGTCGATGATGTCCTCGGGCAGACGGTATTTGCGCTCTGCGCTCAGGTTCACCGCCACCACAACGCCCGCGCCCATGGGACGAAGCGGCGAAACCGGCACGTCTTCCATGATCCCGCCGTCCATCAGCATCCTGTTCTTGATGCGCACCGGTTGGTAGATTCCGGCCATGGCGCTGCTGGCCATCACTGCGGTCGCGACCTCGCCCTCCCGCAGCACCACCTTCTCACCGGTGCTGATGTCCGTCGCCAGAATTGCGAGCGGAATGGGCGACTGTTCGATACAGGCGTTCCCGATCTTTGACTGGATGAGCTTGCCCAGCTCTTCGTTCGAGAAAAGCCCGTACCGCGTGAGCTTGAGCTTCGAGACCCTGAGCGGCGTCATGTCCTGCCCCACGGTCCGCATCT
This sequence comes from Betaproteobacteria bacterium, assembly GCA_050257255.1. Taxonomy (GTDB): domain Bacteria; phylum Nitrospirota; class UBA9217; order UBA9217; family UBA9217; genus JAJYKN01. The sequence goes on from JBLMWN010000171.1 coordinate 1,656, forward strand.
CCGTGAGAGGCACGCCGAAGGCGTAGAGCGCGGCGGCAAAAGCGCCGATGCTCGTTCCCGAAAGATAATCGGGCCGGATTCCGTTCTCTTCGAGGGCCTGGAGCACGCCGATATGCGCCAGGCCGCGCGTGGCCCCGCCGCTCAATGCAAGCCCGAGTTTCTGAATTACGGGGGAAGTGGCCATGGGTTTCGCGACTCCTGCGCAGAATCAGCGCAAACGGCTGCATTTACAGGAAAGAGATCGGTCTGAGTGCGCACTCTTCTGCGCTGCGGCAACACAGAGGAGCATTTTTGCTTTTATAAATATAGGTTGTTTAAATCCGCTTGTCAAGAAAGGGACTCGGAATGCTCCGTGGAATGACGGTCTCTGCTTCGTCCATGCAGAGCAAAAAGCGCCCGGCCAACGCTTCGACTCGATGAGACGTAATGGACTGAAAACAGACAACCGTTATTGTGCGGTGAGCCCGACGGACCGGCCCTCTTCCCGCTCTTCACGTTTTCTCAGTTCAGAGGCCTTCGCCAGCAGCTCTTCCCGGTTCTGTGCGGCTTTTTTCGCGTTGTCCTCATCGTGTTTGAGCTCAAAGGACGTGCCGAGCGCCTCGTAATACCGGGCCTCGTTTGCATAGCTGCGGGAGCGCCGCGTGATGCCGCGTTGCGACTTCGCCTGCTCGGTGCTGATCAGCGTTTTCAGGACAGCTATTGCCTCATCAGGCTTGTTTTCCGAATTATATGCAATAGCCTGCCGGTAATCGAGGAACTGCAGCTTTTCCTCAACAGAACGGGCGTAGATCGGGTCATTCTCGGCGCGGTTTTTGTCTATTGAATCAGCCAGCTTTTTTCGCTCTTCCCCAATGATGACGCTTTCGGGTTTGGATGCCTCTTTCATCAGGAAGAGGACAAGAACGATCACACCGGCTATGACAAGAACGGCCGCTGTTCTAAGATACGCTTTCATAGGATCTCCTTGTTCCGACTGTTCGGTGTCTCATGCATGATGTGAATAGGCGGCAGGCTAAAAAACGATAATACAAAAAATTGCAAAAGGCAAGCTGAAAAAACGTGACAACGCGCTTCGCACTGGCTGTCGGCCCACTGATGGTCGTCCCGATCGTGATCGATTTCAATAAACCTAAAAAGAGCATTTGGACGCAGATAAAATCGGATAAACGCGGATTAAGATAAGAAAAATAACCATTTCGTGATGAAAAAAAGACTCGCCTTGATGGTGAGTCGACTTTTAACCTTGTACTCTGGTTTTATCTGCGTAAATCTGCGTTCATCAGCGTCCAACTGCCGTTTTCAGGATAAATTGGCCCCGTCGCGGTAATGGGATCGTGCCGATATAGACAGCTTCGACATCCGGCTTCAGTTCTACCTGGCGGGCCGCTGAAGGTATGGTCAGAGACAATCAACCGTTCTTTTGCCTCTGAGCCCCCTACTCAACGATCGTCACAACCAAACCTCTTCCCTGGTTGACGATCTTGCCGGCTATGCTTCCCAGGATGTGCTTTGAAGAACGGTCGCACCGCCCTGCGACAATCGTCTGATAGCCGCCGTCCCGGGCCTCCTCAAGGATGCTTTCTGCAACATCCGTGGAATCGGAAATGGACTTCGTCAGGATCTGCTGCGGCTTCACGCCCTTCCCGGCCAGAGTTTCGACTGCCTTTCTGAATACAGGCTCCATCTTTGCCTTCTGGTCCGCCAGCCATTTGTCCACCACCTTCTTCCTGTCCTGCTTTTCCTGATCCGACAGGATATGCCCCTCGTCCCAGAAAATGGCCGGGAGATTCGGAAGGACGTACACAAGACCGACCTGTGTGTCTCTCGCTCCTCCGAACTGCTGCGCGACGTATTCTACGGCCTTCATCGAACTCGGTCTGTCGTCTATTGCGATGAGCATCTTGTTCATGGCTGGTTCCTCCGGAAAAACTGAGTTTGGTTTAAAACACCGCCGCTGAAGGCAGACAAGAATGCCCGCCTGGCGCCGGTAATATCTATAAAAAAGATAATATAAAATCGGTGAAAAGGCAAGGTCGGTATAGTGTAAAAAGTTTTTATGAAAAGGAAAAGGGTATTTTACCGCAGCGGTCGCAGAGAAATTCAAATTCTTGAACAAAGACAAAGCGAGCAGAAAAGAACTTTAGCGAATCCGGCCATAAGCACTTTATAAGGTCATGTCATGCCTAAAAACGGCATTTGACACTGATCAAATCGGATAATAGTCGGATAACGACGGATTTTCTCGTGATGAGAAGTTCATTCACAGGTGAATGCTTTGCTATAGACTTTATCTGCTTTTATCTTGTGCTCATCCGCTTCTTCCGTGTCCAAATGTTCTTTTCAGGTTGATGAGTTGTAATTCAAGAAGTTCTCCACGTCCTCTATCCGCACCCAGCGTTAACGAGAGCGCGGTGCAGGGTGCGGTGAAAGATTTTGACGATACGCAACGTCAGGAAAAAAGGAAATAAAGAAGGAGGATGCGGACCGTTAACTCCTGCCGTCTCCCTGGATGGCCCGCACGAACTGCTCGGCGATCCGCCCGTTCCTGCCCCCGGCACCGAGGGCCCACTGGACCGCCATGCGTTCGAGTTTGTCCTTGTCCGCGCGGACACCATACTTCGCCGCATAGGAAGCGACGATCTCGAGGTAAGTTTCTTCGGAGAAATGGTAGAAACCCAGGCGCAGTCCGAAGCGGTCCACGAGGGAGATCTTTTCCTCTACGGTATCGGAAGGACGGTTCTCGTCGCTGTCGTTGTCGGAGAACCGTGTTGGGACCAGGTGCTTCCGGTTCGACGTAGCATAGAAGAGGACGTTCTGGGGAATTTCTTCCAGCCCTCCGTCCATGATCGTCTTCATTTCTTTATAATCGGTCTGGCTCTCCTCGAAGGAAAGATCGTCGATGAACAGGATGAACCGGTACGGTTTGCTCCGCGCGAGGACATCGTACATGTCCTGGATGGTGAGGATGTCGTGTTTGTAGATCTGGATCATCCTAAGCGGCGTGTCGGCAAAGACCGTGAGAAGGGCCTTGAGGAGCGAAGACTTGCCCGTCCCGCGCTCACCCCAGAGCAGAACATTGTTCGCCTTCCTGCCGTCGACGAAGTTCCTCGTGTTGCGAACAACCTCTTTTTTTATGGACTCTATGCCGATGAGGTCGTCCTGGTCGATTTGGACCGGCCGCCTGATCGGCTTGAGCGTCTTCCGTCTTCCGTCCCAGAGGAAGGCTTGGTATTTGGCGAAGTGGGTAGAGTCCGGCCCGCCGTCCACGTATCGGTCGAGCAGCTTATCAAGTTTTACGAGGAGATGTCCTATTTTTGGTTTTTCCATCGCTTTGTTTATACCCAGGTGTGATTATGTGCAAAAAATGAATCACCCCACAGCAAAGCTGTAGGGAATAATAAATTTAAAATATCACACCGTCATGGTCTTCGCTCCTGGTTCGATGATCTTCTGGCCGGTCGGGATAAAAAAGGGGATGATGCCGGATCATCCCCTCAGTGAGTATATTGCGTGTTCTTTTTACTTTCGTGCCTTCACCGGCTCGTAGGTGCAGAAGGGCTCGGCCGCGAGGTAGTCGCCGGAGATGGCGTAGGCCCGGGCGCGGCATCCGCCGCAAACCCTGCGGTATTCGCAGATGCCGCACTTGCCATGGTAATGGTCGAGATCGCGCATCTCCAGGAAAAGCTTCGAGGTATTCCATATCTTCGAAAACGGCTCCTTCTTGATGTCACCCGCCTCTTCGTCGAGGAACC
>JBLMWN010000172.1:0-5409 GCA_050257255.1 Betaproteobacteria bacterium
GGCGCGTTCCATCCGCGCAAGTCCGATGCGGATCTGGTTCTCGAGGAGTTCGCCAACGGACCGTACACGGCGGTTGCCGAGGTGATCAATGTCGTCCACTTCGCCTTTGCCCGTCCTGAGGTTCACAAGGTAACGAATTACCTCCACCACATCCTGGGCCGTAAGCGTGGTTTTTTCTATCGGAATATCGAGCTTAAGTTTCTTGTTCAGCTTCAGCCGGCCGACAGGCGAAAGGTCATAGCGCTTGGGATTGAAGAACATGCCGGAGAAAAGGTTCCGCGCCATATCGATCGTGGGCGGCTCACCGGGACGCATCTTTCGGTAGATTTCGAGAAGCGCCTCATCGGATGCCTGCACCTTGTCGGCTAGGAGCGTATCGCGAATGGCAGCAATCACATGGATGCCATCCATGTAGATTACTTCCATCTTCTCCACCTTGGTCTGAGCGACCCTGGTCAAAAAAGTCTCGGTGATTTTCTCGTTCGCCGGGAGAAGCACCTCGCCGGTCTCGGGATCGATAATATCGCGAAGGACGATGCGGTCAACTAGCTCCTCACGCGGAATGGGGATTTCCGTGATGCCTGCAGCCTCCATTTTCTTGATGGCTACACGGGTAATCTTGGCGCCCTCTTTTACGATCTGCTCGCGGGTATTTTTGTCGGTGATCGTGACGGGGGCCTTGAGACCCGTCAGCACGTCTGCCAGGATACCGCGCGTAAAGCCGTCCTTCTTGATCCTGATATCCTCGATGGGATAATACATTCTGAGCAGGTCTTCATTCGAATACCCGAAGGCCTTGAGAAGAATGGTGGCGGGAATCTTCCTCCGGCGGTCGATGCGAACGTAGATGATGTCCTTGACGTCGAATTCGAAGTCGAGCCATGAACCGCGGTAGGGAATGATCCGGGCCGAGTACAGGATTTTTCCGCTCGCATGAGTCCTGCCCTTGTCGTGGGTGAAGAAGGCACCCGGCGAGCGGTGAAGCTGGCTTACCACCACGCGCTCGGTCCCGTTCACGATGAATGTTCCCGTTTCTGTCATGAGCGGAAGATCGCCGACATACACTTCCTGCTCCTTGATGTCCTTCACCCGCTTAGTCGCGGTCTGCTCGTCCTTTTCGAAAAACACGAGGCGCGTCTTGATCTTGAGCGGCGCGGCAAAGGTAGCTCCCCGCTGCAGGCACTCCCAGATACTGTACTTTGGATCCCCCAGCGAATAACCGAGGTAGTCTACCATGGCGGTCTCATTGAAGTCATAGATGGGGTATACGCTCTTGAATGCCGCCTGGAGTCCCATGTCCTTTCTCTTATCGGACGCGACGTCCTTCTGTAGAAAATAATCATAGGATTTCTTCTGAATCTCGATGAGATCGGGGATCTCCAGAATCGTCGGGATCCTTGAAAAATCTTTCCTGACACGGACAAGTTCTCTTTTTTCCTTTGACATATTCACACCCCTCATACGGCATTAAATGCAAAATGAAAAATACAGATTGCCAATCCGCCCGTGCGGAGGCATTACACCCGTTGTGTATTTTTTATTATGCATTTACACCGGTGATTCGCATGCCGAAACAGCGAAACGAAGACCTGTATCCATAAACGCAAAAAGTCCTCTGCCCTCCGGACCGACGCCGGAGGGCAAGGACTTGGCTCTACCTGCTTTGATGATGTTTGATTACTTAACCTCGACGGTTGCGCCTGCCTCAGTCAGCTTCTTCTTCATGGTCTCGGCATCTTCCTTCGAGACCCCCGTCTTTACCGGCTTGGGAGCCCCTTCCACCAAATCCTTCGCTTCCTTCAGGCCGAGACCGGTAAGCTCGCGAACCACCTTGATCACATTGATCTTCTGTGCGCCTGCGCCGGCCAGAATCACGTCAAACGCGGTCTTTTCCTCCGCCGCCGCTGCTGCACCGCCCGCTACGCCCACTGCCGCAACAGCTACGGGCGCTGCTGCCGACACACCCCACTTTTCTTCGAGCATCTTGCTCAGCTCTGCAGCCTCCAGAACGGAGAGGCTGCTGAGTTCATCAACAATCTTCGCTAAATCTGCCATATGTCATTTCCTCCTGAAATTTTTAGAACTTTTTTAAAATACGTGTCAATGTACCAGTACGTTTTTCTGACTCAGCCCTTGTCTGCCTTTGCCTTCATGACCCTCGCGATCTGCCCTGCCGGAGCCTGAAGCACGCCAACCATCCTTGATGCAGGCGCCTGAAGAAGCCCGACGATCTTCCCGCGGAGCGCATTCAGCGAAGGTAAGCTCGCCAATGCCTTGATATCCGCCTGCTTGAGCAGCTTGCCGTCAAGAACGCCGACTTTGACCTGCAGCTTTTCCTGCGTCTTGCTGAAATCAGAGAGCACCTTGGCCGGTGCAACCACGTCATCATATCCGAGCGCAATGCCCACCGGACCGACGAAGTAGTCCTTGAGCAGCTCGAGACCGGTGCCTTCCGCAGCCTTCCGCGCGAGGGTGTTCTTCACGACGCGGTACTCCACCTGTGCTTTGCGCAGCTTGGAGCGAAGCTCGGTAATCTGCTCCACGTTGATCCCTGAATAACCCGTGACCACGGCGGTCTTCGCGCGAGCAAATTTCTCATGTAGCGCATCTATCGCTTCTTTTTTCTCATCCTTATTCAACGCTGTCCTCCTTTCTTTCAAGAGTTCCCGATGACCAGCCCGGGAATCTCGAAAAAAAGCAGCGCTTGAACGCTATCATTTTTTTCTGACCCCGGTCTCGGCAGGCTCCGCTTTCGGAATTAAACCGTGGATCATGAATCTTCCCCGGTGCCTGCTGTCTCGGACCTTCCCCTGGAACCAGGGGCCGACCTTACTATGTTGCAAAGAAATCCCTACCCTGCTATCTTCTCAATCTGGGCAGTATCAATCCTGACGCCCGGTCCCATCGTAGTGGAAACCGTTGCGCTCCTGAGGTATTTCCCCTTGCTTGATGCGGGCTTTGCCTTCAAAATGGACTCAAGTACCGCTTTCGCATTGTCTATCAGTTTGCCCTCGTCAAAGGATGCCTTGCCTACCGGTACGTGAACAATGCCTGCCTTTTCTACCCGATATTCGACTTTACCGGCCCTGATGTCCTTGATGGCTTTGGCCACATCGAAGGTAACCGTGCCGGTCTTGGGATTCGGCATCAGACCCCGGGGGCCGAGCACCTTACCGAGCCGGCCAACGAGCCCCATGATGTCCGGCGTAGCCACGACGGTATCAAAATCTGTCCACCCTTCCTTCTGAATCTTGTCAGCGAGGTCTTCTGCCCCCACGTAGTCAGCGCCAGCATCCCGCGCTTCCTTATCTTTTTCACCTTTGGCGAACACGAGGACCCGTACTTTTTTCCCGGTGCCGTGCGGGAGGACAACCGTTCCCCGCACCATCTGGTCCGCCTGCTTGGGGTCAACGCCCAGCCTCACGGCGAGATCGACGGTTTCATCAAACTTGGTCCTTGCCGTTTTCTTGGCAAGCACGATGGCCTCATCGACGCCATAATGCTTTGTCCGATCCACCAGTGCCGCTGCTGCTTTATATTTCTTCCCTGCCATGGTTCCTCCTCGCGGTCCGAACGGCTGTTGCCAGCCTCCCGCAATAATAAAACAAATTCGAAACACGAATTTCGAAAGCCTCATTGAAGGTTTCGTGCTTAGAATTTCGGATTTGTCGTTAATCTACGACTTCCAGCCCCATGCTCTTAGCCGAACCTTCGATCATGCGCATGGCCGATTCGACGGTCGCGGCATTGAGGTCCGGGAGCTTCGTCTGGGCAATCTCCTTGATCTGTGCACGGGTCACCTTGCCGACCTTGTCCTTGTTCGGCACACCGGAGCCCTTTATGATTCCGGCAGCCTTTTTCAGGAGTTCCGCTGCCGGCGGGGTCTTGGTGATAAATGTGAATGACCTGTCCGAGTACACGGAGATGATGACGGGGACCACGGTCTCGCCCATCTTCTGGGTCTTGGCGTTAAAGGCCTTGCAGAACTCCATGATATTCACGCCGTGCTGGCCGAGTGCCGGACCGACCGGCGGTGCCGGGTTGGCCTTTCCTGCCAGGACCTGAAGCTTAATTTTTGCTGTAATCTCTTTAGCCATCTATAAACTCCTGTGTGTTTTTTGCTTCCTAAATATATAATTTATAATCAGACCTGTTGCTTCTACTTTATTTCCTTTTCCCTCTCAACTTGCAGAAATTCCAACTCTACCGGTGTAGAGCGTCCGAAGATGCTCACCATGACCCTGAGTCTCCCGTGCGCGGGGTTGACATCTTCGACGGTCCCGATAAAACTGCTGAACGGCCCGTCAATCACCCTTACCCGGTCGCCCTTCTGATACGCCTGCTTAGGCTGGGTCGGCGCCACCGCTCCCTCCTCCGCTTGCTTGAGAATGGTCTTTACCTCATCGTCGCTCAATGGGGTCGGGTTCGTGGTGCCGCCGACAAAACCGGTTACCTTGGGCGTTTCCTTGACAATATGCCAAGTATTATCGTCCATCTCCATCTCAACGAGAATATAGCCGGGGAAAAATTTCCTCTGTGACTTCCTTTTTTTCCCTGCCTTAATGGACAGAACCTCTTCCGTCGGAACGAGAATCTGGCCGATTTTTCCCTGCAGCCCGAGCTTGGAGACTGTCTCGAGAATGCTGGCCTTCACCTTGTTCTCAAATCCGGCATATGTATGGACCACAAACCAGTTCATCGGCATAATCATCTCTACTTAAAGGCAAGGGTCATCAGTTTTCCCAACCCCATATCTACCACTCCCAGGAACAAGGCGCATATCAGCACGGTGACGATAACCACCCAGGTAGAACCTATGACCTCTTTTTTCGTCGGAAACACAACCTTCTTGAGTTCGAGTTTTACTTCCTGAATAAACTCTGTCAACTTTTTAAGCATACCAAGCCTTTCTCCAGACAGGATCCTGAAAAAATGGCAGGCCAGGAGGGACTCGAACCCCCAGCAGCCGGATTTGGAGTCCGGAGCTCTACCATTAGAGCTACTGGCCTGTGTCCTAACCCCATAGTGCCATTCATTTCAGGCTACGCTTTTGTTTCCTTGTGCACCGTGTGTTTGCGACAGAACCGGCAATATTTATCCAGGTTCAGCTTGTCCGGCGTGTTCCTTTTGTTCTTGGTTGTTGAATAATTTTTACGCTTGCATTCGCCGCAAGCAAGAAGAACGATCTCCCGCATGGTAATGGCCTCACTCTATCTGATTTCGGAATGCGGATTGCGGAATGAACAATCCGAAATCCGCAATCTAAAACTTTCCCGGCAATCCGTAAGCCAGGGTTCGCAACAAATTTACTCGATCACTTCGGTGATGACGCCTGCACCCACGGTCCGGCCGCCCTCGCGGATGGCGAACCGCAGTTCCTTGTCCATGGCAATCGGCGTGATGAGCTCC
>JBLMWN010000173.1:0-16043 GCA_050257255.1 Betaproteobacteria bacterium
CCCGCTCGTCACAGACATTTCTTCTGCAGGGTGCGTGTCTTCTTCACGATGCAACAAACTACTGCTGCTCAGGGAACTGCGCGCCATCTTATCGCCGTTACGTTTGATGTTGAGCTTGGCCCATGGCCCGGTCGAGCCACGATTCCAACTCACTATTCTGGGCCGGAGCACCATCGAGGCGGGAGATCTGCCTGCCGTTCCGATAGAGGATGAACGTCGGCGTGGCCTTTATCGTGAAGCGCCGGGCAAGCAAAGGCTCGGAGTCAACATCAACCTTGATTATTTTCAACCTTCCAGCACGCTTCGCCGCCAGATTGTTGACGAAGGGTTCGACGGCGCGGCAGTAGCCGCACCACTTGGCCCAGAATTCGGCAAGCACAGTCTCGGGCCAGTCATTGACCTGCTGATCATAGCTCGCCGTCGTCACATTAATGGGAGCATAGGGGAACTCGAGCGGTGTTTTGCACTGCCCGCAGATCGGGTTACCCGCCAGTTTTTCACCAGGTACGCGATTCAGCGTTCTGCACGCCCTGCAACGAATTAGCACGGAACCGTCCGGCATGTTCTCTCTCCCGTTATGGTGCATAGTATAACACTGCGTCATGGCCGGTTTAAAAGTCTTCGGGATGGGGTATACTATAGACGAAGAGTGTGATACATTCAACTAAAAATAAGGCGCTCCGGATCGACGGTTCATACGGTGAGGGCGGTGGACAGATCCTTCGCACGTCGCTGGCGCTCTCGTGCGTACTCGGCCAACCCATCGAAATCCTCAACATCCGCAGCATTCGTAAGAAGCCGGGGCTTCAGCCGCAGCACCTGACCGCTGTCAAGGCCGCGGCCGAAATCACCCATGCTCATGTCGAAGGTAATGTCCTGGGATCCACGGCGCTCCGGTTTTCTCCCGGCCCGATCAAGGGGGGCGATTATTCTTTCGACGTGTCCGAAACGAAGGGAAGCGCCGGAAGCACTTCGCTCGTCCTCCAGACGGTTCTTCTCCCGCTCTGTTTTGCGGATCGTCCAGCGAACGTTGTAATACAGGGCGGAACGCACGTACCCTGGAGTCCGACTTTTCATTATCTGAAAAAAGTCTTTCTTCCCGTACTCTCGCACATGCGTGTGAGCGCCGACGTACATATCGAGAGATGGGGCTGGTATCCGGCAGGCGGCGGAAAAGTTTTGCTTCGTATCAGGCCGGAAAATGAAATGCTGCCGGTGATGCTGACGGAACGGGGAAAACTCGTCCGGGTGACAGGCGTTTCAGCGGTCGCGAACCTGCCGAGGGAAATCGCAGTGCGTCAGCGAAACAGAGCTGCACAAATGCTCTCGCAAAAGGGGATCGATGCGGAAATCGAGATTGTCTCCGCGCCGTCGCCCGGAAAAGGAACGCTCCTGTTCTTACTCGCTGAATTCGAGAATGTATCGGCAGGCTTCGATGCTCTCGGCGCAATCGGCAAACGGGCCGAGGAAGTGGCAGATGAGGCCTTTCTTGCTTTTTCCGAGTATCTGGCGTCAGAGGGTGCGCTCGACCCACATCTGGCGGACCAGATCATCTCCTATCTCGCCCTTGCCGAAGGAACATCGGAATTCACTACGAGCCGCATCACGCAGCATCTGCTCACGAACATCTGGGTAGTGGAGCAGTTCACGCATGTCTCCGTTTCCGTTCAAGGGAAAGAAGGAGAAACGGGTCGGATTACGGTGAAGAGCGGGAAACTCCGTTAGGGGACGAAAATGTCTCGCGGGGTAATGTTTAGACACTGAACCATAATATCCGATCCAACCCCATCATCTTTAACCCGTCCATCCGTTTCAGCATCCAAAATCAAGGCATACTTTTGTCCGATTTCTCTTCGGTCCTTTGCGTGATAAAATAAAATCATTGGATGTGAGTTCGAAGAAGTACCATCCATAAGGAGGTCCACCATGATTGTACGAACTTCAGAAGCCATCTGGGAAGGCAATATCAAAAAGGGGAAAGGGAGCGTTCGACTCGGCAGCGGCAATTTCGAAGGCAGTTACTCCTTCGGGTCCCGCTTCGAGCATGCATCGGGAACCAACCCCGAAGAACTCATCGGAGCAGCACACGCCGGCTGCTTCAACATGGCCCTCACGATAGCGTTGGAGCAGGCAGGATACTACGCGGATCACATTCACACTATTGCAAAGGTGTCCATTGATAAGGTCGGTGAGGGGTATAGGATAAAGACTATCGAACTCGAAACCGAAGGAAGGGTGCCGGGCTGCGATGAGAAGACCTTCAGCGACAAGGCAGAGCAGGCCAAGAAAAACTGTCCGGTTTCCATGGCATTGACCGGAGTAGATATCAAACTTCGCTCGAAGCTTGTGTTGCCCAAAGTAGCCTGATCGAGTTCCGGAACGTTCATCGTGTGAGACGGCGCGGAGGATGTTCTCTGCGCCGTTTTCTTAACCCGCTTTTCGGATACCCCTAAAATGCCCTATCAAGGTTCTTGCAATTTGGCCTGCCGTGCGGTATCGTGCTGCAAGGAAGGATTTCTTTAGGGTTTCTTACACACTTCAGAATTCCACCGTTTACGGTATGTAAGAAAATATGAAGGAGGTTATGTATGGACAGGGGAAAACGCTCGCTCCTGGTTGTCGACGGCAGCGCCACTTATTTATTCTATTTGGGGATGTTGCTCAAACGGCTCGAATACACCGTTCATTCCCTGACGACGGCTGAGGAAGCTCTGCAAACCATGGCGGATTTTCTTCCTGCGCTCGTAATAACGGATATTGCTCTTCCCAAGATGAATGGTATAAGCATGCTTAAACAAATGAAGCAAAGCTCACGGTTGAAAAAGATCCCAGTCATCATTCACACCTCCGAAAGCGATCCTGCCCTGAAGGAGATCTGCATGAACGCCGGCTGCGCGGTCTATATCAGGAAGCCCTCTGATCCCGACACGCTCTACAAGGCCATCCAGGCCGCGACTGAACCCACTCCCAGACAAAACATCCGGATCGACATATCTCTGGTCGTGGAGGTTGGCGACAGAAAGGTTCCGGGCGAAGTTGTTCGGACGGAAGAGGTAACCACTCTTTCGGAGGGCGGTCTGTACATAAAAACCACAACCCCCGAGCCGGTGCACACGCTCATTCCCCTCAAAATATTCATCCGAAACAGACAGGTCAACGCGACTGCAGCAGTGCAATACAGCTCTGCAAAAATCGGGGGCCAGCATAAAGTGCCTGGCATGGGCATGAAGTTCGTCAGTATCAGCCCAGAGGACAAAGCATTTATACGAGAGTTCATTAAAGAACAGATCGAACAGGGGCTCTCCCTTGAGAGAGGGATCGGTGAGAAATGAATCACAAGGTTGCCTCTCATCTGAGATGATGGCGATTCTTGTGCACCGGATGTTTATAAAAAGGAAGAGTCATGATTAACCGGTAGGGGAGAACGCGATGGAGCTTTTCGAAGCGATCAAGACTCGGAGGAGCATCCGAAAATATACCGCCAAGACCGTGGAGGACCAGAAGCTTCAGGACGTGCTCGAAGCGGTGCGCATGGCGCCGTCGTGGGCCAACTATCAATGCTGGCGCTTGGTTGTGGTAAAAGATAAAATCCTGAAGGAAAGGATCAGCGCACTGTCGTATGTTGAGTCCTTCTTCGCGCCTAAGGGCTACAAGTCGAACCCCTCGATGAGGGCCCTTGCCGAGGCGCCGGCGGTCATTGTCCTCTGTGCCGACCCGGCACAATCGGGCTCCCTCTGGGGACAAAACTACTATCTGGTCGATGCCGGCCTCGCTGCCCAGAACCTGATGCTGGCTGCCCGCGGACAGGGGCTTGGCACGGTGTTCGTGGGGGTTTACGACGAGGAGAAACTGAAAAGCCTTTTGAATGTTCCCGCTTCGATCAGGATCGTGGGGCTCTTTCCCCTGGGGTATCCTGCAGAGGAGAAAAAGGACGGTCCTGCCAGAAAACCGGTTAGGGAATTCTGTTTTAGCGAACACTGGGGGACGACCTGGCAGGGCAAGGACCGTGACCTTAATAGCTGATCCCGGGCTTTTGGAATAAGGATGGAAACAGTGCACGTCAGGTCCTCGGTGAAGGCTTTCCCTCATTCGCGTTCCGGGTGTGGACAAAAAGGAAGAACAGGAAGAACGAAGATCTCATGTAGAGAAAACAGATGAAACGGTTATCCGATAAAACAGGTCGCAGAGTAGCCTTGTCCTTGCAGAAGAAATATGAGCTCCACCCATGGTAAGATTTGTGCTCTCATCTTTTACACGCCAATGTTGAATCCACGATTTCCTTTGTGATGTCCCCGCCCAAAAGACTGATAATGTTGGTATAATGTAAACAGATACGTCATCTGTGGTTCTTCCTTGCTTCGACAAAGGATTTGCCATGGGGGGCCTCGCAGAAAGGAGGCACTTCATGAAGAGAGTTGCCATCAACGGCCTGGGGCGCATCGGACGCGTGGTGCTTCGCCAGTATATTGAAAACCCGCCGGAACGGGTCATGCTTGTTGCCGCAAACAGTCCGGCGCCGGTCGATGATCTTGCTTACCTGATCAAGTATGACTCCGTGCATGGGCGGGCGCCTTTCGAGATCAAAACAGGACCGGATTATCTCGAGATCGGGCCTCACCGTATAGGGATTTTTCACGAAAAAAACCCTGAAAAACTGCCATGGCGTTCGGTCGGCGTGGATATCGTCCTGGAATGCTCCGGCCTCTTTCGGTACCGGGACGAGGCGGCAAAACATCTGGCCGCCGGTGCATCCAAGGTCATTATAAGCGCTGATGCGAAAAACGAGGACCTGACGGTGGTACTGGGAGTGAACGAACGGTTATACAATCCAGAAAAACATCACGTCATCTCGAACGCTTCCTGCACCACGAATTGCCTGGCAACGGCCGCCAAAGTGATGCTCGACTCCTTCGGGATCGAATATCTTATGGCCACCACGGTTCATGCCTATACCTCAAGTCAGGCCATAATAGACCATTCCTCGCCCAAACACCGCCGACGCGGACGCGCTGCAGCTCTGTCTCTCATCCCGGCCTCGACAGGGGCCGCCGCGGCAACCCAGCTTGTTCTCCCCGAACTCAAGGATAGAATGTCCGCCATGGCCATACGCGTGCCCGTCCCGGACGGGTCGCTCACGGACATCGTGGCGCAGGTGAAACGGGACGTGTCTACAGAGCTTGTGAACGCGGCATACAAAGAGGCCGCCGAGGGAGCGATGAAGGGCATCCTAGATTACAGCGAAGACGAACTGGTGTCCGCCGACATTGTGGGGGATGAACATTCGGGGATCGTGGACGCTAATGCCACGAAGGTCATTAGAGACCGCGTGGTCAAGGTACTGGTCTGGTATGACAATGAATACGGATATGCACGGCGTTTGCTCGATCTGGCCGATTACATTGCGCGATAAGCGTCGGTTGCCTCAGTAGGGGAGAATGCACTCGATGGAAGAATATGTAAAAATCGATATGGGGCGACAAAAAAATATTGTTCTCGTCGCCCATGACAATAAAAAGCAAGATCTTCTGGAGTGGGCGAAGTTTAACAGGGAACTCCTGGCGCAGCACCGGCTCTATGCGACGGGAACAACCGGTTCGCTTCTGGAGAAGGAGCTCGGTCTTGAAATCATCAAACTGCAAAGCGGGCCGCTGGGCGGCGATCAGCAGATCGGAGCGAAAATTGCCGAAGGGGTCATTGATTTCGTGATATTTTTCTGGGACCCGCTCGAACCGCAGCCGCACGATCCTGACGTGAAAGCCCTGTTAAGGATAGCGGTCGTGTGGAATATTCCCGCGGCCTGCAATCGGGCCACTGCGGATTTTATGATCTCCTCGTCGATAATGACCGAAGAGTATCAACGGCTGGTGCCTAATTATGATACGTATAGAAACCGATTGCGGGAATTTTAAAGCGTTTGCATGCAGAAAGGGTCGTGACTGTGTGGTATACTTTTGTCATACCATTGGATCAGTTCAGGCCATGATTAACGTCTAAATTGTCCAACCCATCGAGGAGGAGGAAACTATGAAAAAGATAACTCGTCGCGATTTTCTCAAGAAGGCAGGCATCGGCGCGGCAGGTTTAACGCTGGCCCCCGGCCTGCTCAACAATGTTTTTGCACAAACATCCGGGAGAAGGACCCTGCGGATTCTCCAGTGGAGCCATTTTGTCCCGGCGCACGACAAATGGTATGACCAGTATGCGAAAGAGTGGGGCGAGAAGAACAATGTCGATGTGATCGTCGACCACATCGGCCTGGCGGACCTCAGGAGCACATTCGCCTCGGAAGTTGCCGCCCGCAAGGGCCATGACATTGTTGAGTTCATCGATCCGCCATCCGATTTCGAGCCGAGTGTCCTGGACCTCACCGACCTGAACCAGGAGGCTGTCAAGCGATTCGGGAAACAACTTCCTGTTGCAACGCGCAGTTCCTACAATCCCCATACGAAGAAGTATTACGGTTTCTGCCACGGCTGGACCATCGATCCGGGCGACTACCGTAAGTCCCTCTGGGAGAAGGCGGGCAAACCCGACGGACCGGTCACGTGGGAAGACCTCCTCACATATGGAACGAAGATCAAGAACGAACAGGGCATCCAGCTGGGAATCGGCATCTCACAGGAACTTGACTCGAACATGGCAGAGCGAACGCTTCTCTGGCCCTTTGACACATCCATCCAGGACGAGCACGAGCATGTCATCCTGGACAACAAGAAGACCGTCGAGGCCGTGAAGTTCATGATCGACCTGTACAATAAGACCATGACGCCCGAGGTCTTCGGCTGGACCGCTGCGTCGAACAACCAGCTCCTGCTCGCCGGCAAAGCCTCGTATATTCTGAACTCGATCTCCGCCTACCGGTCCGCCCAGAAGGACGTTCCCGAGGTGGCCAAGGACGTGTTCTTCACGCCGGCGCTCAAGGGCCCGCGCGGAACGGCATGGGCCTGCGAACATGTGATCTATGTGACGGTCATCCCCAAGTTCGCCGAGAAGAACGCCGACCTGTCGAAGCGATTCCTGCTCGATCGGGTTGCGAACTACGACCGGGCCATGTGGGAAAGCAAGCTGTACAACTCGCCTGCCTTCTTCAGCGCTTCGGTGCTTGGTGGTGATCGAGGGTATCCCGCTGTTGCGCAGGCGAAGCACATGAGTGACCTGCACAACGCATGGTTCAGCAAGGACCCCTTCGCGCTTCCCGGGGAAAGGACCGACAAACTGCTGCCGCTGAAGGATGCGGAAAAGTGGAGCACCAATGTAGGCTTCCCCGGCCCGGCGAATCCGGCAGAGGGTGAGATCTTCGGCACCTATGTGCTGCCCGGGATGTTCGCCCGCGTTGCACAGGGCAAACAGACTGCCGAGGAATCGGTGAAGCAGGCTGCTGAACAGTGCAAGAAGATATTCGATAAATGGCGGGCCCAGGGTTTGATCGGGAAGTAATTAGGTACGGTCGAGTCAGGCACTTACTAAGACAGTTTTAGTAATGCCCGTGCCGTCATTCCGGGTTTGACCCGGAATCCAGCGACTTTCTTGAAGACTGGATTCTTGCTTTCGCAGAAATGACAAACAATATAGTTTGCAGGGGCGGGTCGACGACCCGCTCCTGTCGCATCCCGATGGGCGCGCCGTCGCGGTTCAATCCTTTTGATTCCGGCTTGTCCGGATTTGGACACTTCATGGCGAAAGTACAACTGGTGGGGCTCAAAAAGCACTTTGAAGGTGTGAAGGCCGTCGACGGCATCGACCTTGAGATAAAGGACGGGGAATTCCTGGTGCTTCTCGGCCCTTCGGGGAGCGGCAAGACCACGCTCATGCGGCTCGTGGCGGGGCTCGAAAAACCGACAGACGGTCGCATTGTGATCAATGGCCAGCCCGTCAATGACCTCCCCCCGCGGGACCGAGGCATAGCCATGGTCTTCCAGAGCTACGCCCTTTATCCGCACAAGACGGTCTTCGGCAACATCTCTTTCCCCCTCACCGTGGAAGGCATGCACCGCGAGGACATCCGGAAGAAAGTGGAATGGGCAGCGGGGCTTCTCGGCATCGGACATCTCCTGGACCGGATGCCGTCCCAGATCTCGGGCGGCGAGCGTCAGCGCGTCGCGATCGCGCGCGCCCTCGTGCGTCGGCCGAAGGTGATGCTCATGGACGAGCCGCTGTCGAACCTTGACGCCAAAGTACGCCACACGGCCCGCGAGGAACTGAAGCTTTTTCAGCGCGAGATCAAAGTGACCACCATCTACGTGACCCACGACCAGGCTGAGGCCATGGGCCTGGGAGACCGGATCGCGGTGATGCACGATGGAACGATCCGGCAGATCGGAACGCCCGATTCGATCTACAACGATCCGTCGAACATGTTTGTCGCGGGCTTTGTCGGCATTCCGCCCATGAATTTCATGGAGCAGGAAGGGGTAATTGTCGGGTTCCGGCCAGAGGCGCTCCTGCCGGAAGAGGCACTCCCGGAGAAAGAATGCATGAGGCTCCGGCTTCTGGTTGAACGGGTAGAGGACCTGGGTTCTCACCGGCTGGTGTACGGGACCATCGGCAAAGCCAAGGTCATCGCGAACCATTCCTTCCGGTTGAACCTGAAGGAGGGAGATGAACACGAGTTCGCGGTCTGCAGCCGGGACCTTCGGCGTTTCGATCCGAAGACCGGTGAGAGGATCAAGCCATGAAGATGCCGCGCCTGTTGGAACGGGAGTCGGTGCTTGCCCCGCTGATGCTTGCGCCTGTGGCGCTCTACATGGTGCTGCTGGTGGGGTTTCCCTTCATCATGGCATTCGTGTACAGCTTCAGCAATGTGACCGTGGGAAATCCCGAGTTCCGCATCATTGGATTCGAGAACTTCACGGCAATCCTCCAGGACCCGGTCTTCCGCAAGTCTCTGCTGAACACCTGCATCTTCACCTTCACGTCCATCGCCCTGGTCCTGGTGCTCTCGCACATACTGACGGAACTCCTGATGCGTGAATTCCGCTTCAAGTGGTTCGTCCGGTTCCTGATCATGCTGCCCTGGACAGCTCCGATCGCGCTCGGCACCATCGGGTACCTCTGGTTCCTCGATTCGGTGTTCAGTCCCATTGACTGGCTGCTCCGAACCTGGGGGTTGCTCGGAAGGCCCCAGGCCCTTCTGGGCCCCATGAGCAACCTTTATTGGCTTGGAAGGCCGGACCTGGCAATGGCGTCGGTCATCGTCGTCCATGTCTGGAGGCTGCTCCCCTTGGCCACGATGATCCTTATTGCAGGGATGAACTCCATTTCCCGGGAGGTGATTGAGGCGGCCCAGGTGGACGGCGCAGGCTACTACCGGCGGCTCTTCCAGATCGTGCTGCCGCTCCTCCTGCCGGTAATCAGCGTGACCGTGCTTTTCGCCACACTGTTCACCTTCACGGACATGACCGTTGTCTGGGTCCTGACCAAGGGCGGACCGCCGGACAACAGCACGCAGGTCCTGGCGAGTCTCGCGTTCCTTAAAGGCATCCAGGGCGGCGATCTTGCCCAGGGTGCTGCCGTGGCCATCTTCTTCTTCCCTGTGCTCGCAGGCGTTGCCGCCGTGGTGCTCAGGATCGCGAAGAAGGCAGTGGTGACGTAGCTGATAATATCGAAATTTGAATATCAAAATACGAAATAATTACAAATTTCGGATCTCGAAAAGGTGCGATTTGAACATTTGAATTTTGATATTGTTTAGGATGTCGAAATTTCGTGTTGAGGATTTGCTGTTGATATGCTGAAAAAAATCTTCTCAAAAAGTTCTTTCTACGGTGCGCTGAGCCTGTTCATCGTGTTCTCGGCGGGGCCGTTCTATATCATGCTGATCACCATGTTCAAGCGGAGCCATGACCTCTTCAGCCCGACGAACAATCCTTTCTGGTTGAATGAAGGGCCCACGCTGGAGCATCTTGATCTGCTGTTCAAACAGACGCTGTTCACGACATTCCTCCTGAACACATTTCTCGTGGGTATCGCAGTCGTTGTGATCACGATCCTCCTCGCCGTGCCGGCGGCGATCAGCCTGGCGCGTCTGGCGGGGCGGTGGGGTGAGAATGTCGGCATCGGCATCTTCCTGACCTATCTCGTCCCTCCGACGCTTCTGTTTATTCCGCTCTCCCGGATCGTGGCGATCCTGGGGCTGCAGAACTCCCTGTGGTCCCTCGTCCTTGTCTATCCGACATTCACGGTGCCGTTCTGCACCTGGCTGCTCATGAGCTTCTTCAAGTCCATCCCGCGGGATATCGAAGAGCAGGCTCTGGTCGACGGGTGCAGTAGGATCGGAGCCATGGCAAAGATCCTCTTGCCGCTCTCCATCCCCGGCATCATTACCGTCATCGTGTTCTCCTTCACGCTCGTGGCGCACGAGTACATCTACGCACTCTCTTTCATCCAGGATTCGGCAAAGAAAACCATCGGCATCGGCATGACCACGGAACTGGTTCGCGGTGATGTGTTCTATTGGGGGGCATTGATGGGGGGTGCGCTCATCGCAAGCATTCCCGTGGCAATTCTCTACACACTCTTCCTCGACAGGATCATTTCGGGCATGGCAATGGGTGCGGTCAAGCGGTAAAAGGGGCACTCCCGGATGCTTCCGCGGCAATTTCGCCTTGACTCTTGTCCCTCCTTGCGTGATAATCAACGCCAACCGTATATTTACGAAGCGAAATAAAAATACAAAGAAGATTTCTCGCGGAGTCGCAGAGCCCGCAGAGAAGAGCTTATAATCTTGGGTTAAAAAAGACTTCATGATTTTGACTAACTCTGCGTCCTTCGTGTGCTCTGCGAGGGACGCCTTTGGTTCCAGTTAATCGGGATTGGAAATATTATGAACACTCACACCAAACATCCAAAACATCCATCATGGCAGGACGAAGTCAAACGCGTTGCAGCAGGCATCCGGAGGCGGGTGCTCGAACACACGATTAAAAACAATGGCGGGTATCTCTCCCAGGCCTGTTCATCGGCCGAGATCCTGGCAACGCTCTATGTCAAGGTCATGAACCTCGGCGGCATCGACTCTCCGCTTGTGCCGAAACCGTTTCCCGGGGTACCGGGTCCGGACAATCCGGCGTATTTCACGGGTGCTGCCTTCAACGGACCCGGGCCGAACCGCGACCGCTTCTTTCTCTCGCCCGCGCAGTATGCGCTCGTTCTTTATGCGGCCCTGATCGAGACGGGCCGCATGGCCGAGGAAGGCCTTCTCCAGTTCAACAAGGACGGAAGCTCGGTCGAGATGATCGGCGCGGAGCATTCACCCGGCATGGAGACCATGACCGGGTCGCTGGGCCAGGGCATCAGTCAGGCAGCGGGCATAGCCATGGCACGGAAGCGTAAGGACGAGAAGGGCAGGGTCTTCATCTTCATGTCCGACGGCGAGTTCCAAATCGGCCAGACCTGGGAGGCCATCCAGGCCATGTCCTATCACATGCTCGACAACGTCATCATCTACGTGGATGTGAACGGTTTCCAGTGCGACGGAAAAATGTGCAACGTAATGGATATAGAACCGCTCGACAAGCGGCTTGAGGCGTTCGGCTGCCGGGTGTTCCGGGTGAACGGACATGACATCAAGCGGCTTGCCGATGCGGGGGAATTAACTCCCGACGGCAGGCCGATTGTCGTGCTGTGCGACACCGATGCCGCACGGGGACTCGATGTCCTTAAGTCCCGGGCCCCCAAGATGCACTACGTCCGTTTTACGTCGCAGCAGGAAAAGGAACGATACACTGCTGCGTATGAGGAGTTGTGTGGAGAGAAGCTCGCATTGCAGCAGACCCGCAAGGCCGAGCCCCGGGCGGAGGGAGGCCCTGAGATCGTCTCGAAGGTCCACGCAAAGAACCTCGTCACGTGGGCCGCGGACAAACCCGAGGTGCTGGTGCTCTCGGCCGACCTCACGAGTTCCACCGAGATCGACCTCTTCCGGGACACCTATCCTGACCGCTTCCTGTCCATGGGCATTGCCGAGCAGAACATGCTGAGCTTTGCCGCCGGTCTCGCGCGCGAGGGATTCATTCCCTTTGTCCATACCTTTGCGGTATTCATATATCGAAGGGCATATGACCAGATCGCTATGTCCGTATCGTATCCCAATCTGCCGGTCAGGATGATCGGGTTCCTTCCCGGCATCACCACGCCCGGCGGCTCCACTCATCAGGCCATAGAAGATATAGCGATCATGCGGGCGCTTCCGAACATGACGATCCTTGAGTGCGGGGACGCGACCGAGGTTGAATCCATCCTTGACGTGATCGGGAGGATCAAAGGACCTGTCTATGTACGTATGCTGCGGGGCGAGATTCCGCGGCTCTTTGATTCACCAATGGAGCTTGGCAAGGCGCGCGTCCTGACCGAAGGGAAAGATCTTGTCATCCTTTCATCGGGTATCATGACCGAGGAGGCGCTGCGGGCGGTCCACGTTCTTCGGAACAGGGGCCTTTCTGTTCAGCACATGCATGTCTCGACGCTCAAACCGTTCACCGATCAGTCCGTGCTTGATGCAATCGCACAATCCCGCTTTGGCGTTATCACCATGGAAAACCATACGATCGTCGGTGGCCTGGGAAGTATCATCGCCGAGAAGATGGCCGGGGCAGGGATGGACAAGAAGCTCGTCAGAATCGGCCTCCGCGATACCTACGCCCATGGGGCAAGCAAGAACTATCTGCTCAGGAAATACAAGATGGACGCCCTTGCGCTGATCGGGGAAGTGGAAGCCATGGTCGGGAGGCGGTTCGGCATATCGGAGAACGAGCTTGCCGGAGCGCGTGTCACCGCCGTACACAGTACGGCAAAAGCGGAGGCGCTGTAATTACAGCCTGCACCTGCGTTATCGCAAGGGCAGAGTGTTCAGAGTTTAGAGTTTTAGTTCGGAGTGAGGAATGTGGAGTGTGGAATGAAACGAAATACAGTTCGGAGTGAGGAGTTAGGAGCGAGGAGTAAAAAGATCAAACTGGAAAAAACAAAATGCAAGAAGGATCTTATTCGTAAAACAAAATCCCTCTTGTGCAAGCCCGGACTTTCGGACGCCCTGGCGAAGGCATGCCGGGAAGGACGGCGAGCTGGGATTTCTTCTGAAAGTGCTGAAGGAGCGTCCCAGGACCTTCAACCCCTATCTCTTCAAAGGTATGTCAATCTACAAAGAGCCGTCGGCCCTGGACCGGAAAACGGTCGAGCTGGTCGCTGTCGGTGCGGCTGCGGCGCTTCGGTGCGATCATTGCCTCGAAGCTCACATGCACCGAGCCATGAATGAGGGCGCTTCTCTCAAAGAAATCATGGATACGGTTCTCGTGGCCGGTGCAATTTCCGAATCGTCCACGCTTTCCGTCGGATTCCGCAAGTACAAACAGCTCGAAGGTAAATTAAAAAGAGGCGGCGGAGAAGAACAATAGCCGTCCCTTCGGAAGGGCGCTTCCGTGATCATTCAAAAGACCTGCACTCCCGAATCGTTATTCTCCAACGACCGCCTCGTCGTCGTATACCGCATCTTCGGCAATGAGAAAGAGGCGCGCGCCAAGGCGGAGGACATCTGCATCGAGCAGACCGTCGAGTTTCCTGCTGATGAGGTGCCGGAAGGCATCATCCGGGACCATGTCTTTGGCAGGATCGAATCCTTCGAACGTCACGACGCCGAAAGTTTCAAGACAGTCATCAGTTATGCCGTCGAGATTGCGGCAGGAGAACTGACCCAGCTCTTAAACGTTATTTTCGGCAACAGCAGCATCAAGCCAGGCATCAGGGTGGAGCGGTTGGAGCTTCCTGAATCGCTGCTCAAACATTTTAAAGGCCCCCGCTTCGGCAGGGAAGGCTTGAGGAAGCTTTTGAACGTGCCGAAGCGGCCGCTGCTCGCAACGGCGGTCAAGCCCATGGGGCTTTCATGCCCGGAGCTTGCCGACCTTGCCTACCAGTTCGTCGTCGGGGGCATGGACATCATCAAGGACGATCATGGTCTCACGGACCAGTGTTGCTCGCCATTCGAGGAGCGAGTCAAACGATGTGCTGAGGCAGTCAGGAAGGCGAACAACGAGACCGGCGGCCAAGCAATCTATATAGCGAATATCACGGCACCTCATCAGAAAGTCATGAAGAGGGCGAGGATCGCAAAGAAGGCCGGGGCAGGCGGCCTCATGGTCGCGCCGGGGATCATCGGTTTTGACCTCATGAGGGAACTGGCTGATGACGACGGCACCGGCCTCCCGGTCATGACGCATCCGGCCCTGCAGGGCAGTTTCGTGACCAGCCGGAACGGAATGTCCCACGGCGTCATCTTCGGTCAACTGGCGCGGCTCGCAGGCGCTGATGCCACGATCTTCCCGAACTTCGGCGGCAGGTTCTCCTTCAGCAGGGAGGAATGCAGGGAGATTGTCGCGGGCACTATCGAGCCCATGGGACATCTGAAAACCATCTTTCCCGCACCGGGTGGAGGCATGAGCCTGGAGCGCGTGCCGGACATGCTCGAAACCTACGGCAAAGACCTGGTCTTCCTCATCGGCGGCGGGCTGTTCAAACACGGACCGGATCTTATTGAAAACTGCCGCCACTTCAGAAGGATGGTGGAGAGTTTGTGAGGACTGCCGAATGAGGGTAAAGGCGATTGACATCCTCTGAATAATGCCTTATCATGACTCATGAGTCCATTGAGGTCGATCATAGTGCTCCTTGCTTTTGGCCTCCTGATCCAGAATACCTGTCCTCACGGCTTTGCGGGAAAAACGAGCGTCACCGCGAAGTGCACTCAGTGCACTCTGAAGCAGCATCACAGCCTCTCACCTGACGGTCAAAAAAAGATCACCGCGAACTCGCCGTCAGTCCATTTTCCTCTTTTCGTCTTCGCCGTTCCAAAGACGATCAATACGTTCCGGTTTGATCCCATCAAGTCTGCACGGCTAATCCTTGACGACCAATACAAGGATGCCTTACCGAATGGACTCCTGAGACCGCCACACGCCTGATTCATCCATTCCGAAGAATTATAATCATTGTCCTCACGCGGAGACGCAAAGCGTGCTGAGATAAGGTAATAACTGTTCGTAATTCTCTACGACCTTTGCGGCCACTGCGGCGAAAGTTCTAAATTGCGTTTTGATTCACATGGAGGTCGTATGCATATCAGAAGGGCGCTCCTCGGGAGCGCACTTGTTCTCTATTTCGTCATCGTCTTTGAAGTGCTGATTATGATCAGCCCCTTTGCCGGGTTTTTTTACTCGGTTTTCAACCCTGTGCTGCTCAAGTTCGCTGCGCATCCGTCGACGCGGTGGTTCAGCGCTTTCTACCTGCCCCACATGGTCATGCCGCCGGACCGGTTCCTGCAGTTTGTGCGCGTGATGGGATCAGTTCTGTTCGTCCTGGGCATGGCAATCTTTTTTGTGTGCGCGGGACAAATCTACTATTCAAAATTTACAAGAAAAGGTGCGGTCATCGGCGGACTGTACTCTGTTATCCGGCATCCCCAGTACCTTGCACTCGGCATTGCCGGGCTCGGCCTGTCGATCCTCTGGCCGAGGTTCCTGAACATCGTCCTGTGGATGGTCATGACGCTGATTTACTATTTTCTTGCCAAGGATGAAGAGCGGCGCATGCTGAATGCGCACGAAGAAACCTACCGTGCGTACATGAAGAAGACGGGAATGTTCTTTCCGAAAGGGATCGAAAAAGCGCTGGCACCGTCACAACGCACGGGAATGGCAGCATTTGCACTGATCTTCGCAGTCGTGGTCATAGGTACGGCATTCCTGCTCCGGTTCCATACTATCGGTCATCTGACGCTCTGGACGAAGGCGGAGAACGTCACGGGTATCGCGATCCTTCCCGAAGACGGGTTCAAGATGGACCACCGGATGGCCGACATCCTCGCTCTCAGGGAAGTAAAAGACCGGCTGCAGGACAATAAAAAATACCTTGTTTACTTCATCCCGCAGGACTACATCATGCAGGGGATGATCGCGGACACCGGAGGAGACTGGAAACTTTATGAACAGCATCATTCCCTTTCCATGATCCTGGACTGGATATTCCACCCGTTTAGGCATCTGCGCGACGGGCATTACGCC
>JBLMWN010000174.1:0-3567 GCA_050257255.1 Betaproteobacteria bacterium
GGGCATTCTCCTCCTCGGCATGCCTTATCTTTTTACCCAGGTGCCGCTCATGCTCGTTGATGTGCCGGCCATGTTCTTCCTCACCCTTTCGATCTATGCATTCATCAAAGCCCTCGACCAGGGTGGTATTTGGATGACGGCGCTCGCATCGTGCGCCCAGTTTCTTGCGGTGTTCTCCAAGTTTTCGACCTGGCCGATGCTTTCCGTCTTGGGCATTATTCTTCTGGTTTACCTGAGAAGAGACCCGGGGGTGACACTCCGCCGGTCAGCCGCAGTCTTTCTCCTGTCCGGTCTTCTGATCGTCTCGGCGCTCCTGTTCAAATACGAGGTGTTTTCGGAGCAGATCGGGTTGTTGCTGAGCTATCAAAAACCGGGGCTTGAACGATGGGGGGAGAGTTTTGTCTCGACATTCCTTTTTCAGATCAATCCGTTCATCACGCTCGCAGCGGCCTATTCCCTCTTTGTCGCTTTCAAAAAAAGAGATTTGAATTATGCCATAATAAGCTGGCTTGTCATTCTAATCTTTATATTCCAGATCAGGAGAATCCGTTATATACTGCCCGTCTTCCCGCTGGTTGCGCTTATGGCGGCCTACGGACTTCGGACAATCGAAGACAGAGGATTGAAAAAATTCATTGCCTTTACGGTCGTAATCACCTCGCTCGTCATAGCCGTTTTAGCCTACCTTCCTTTTGCGCAGACAATAAGCGCAGAAAATATGAAGAAAGCCGGCGAATATCTGAATTCTCTTGAAACGGGAACTGTCGAAGTTTTTACCCTGCCGCTCAAAGACCCTGTCGTCAATCCTTCGGTGTCTGTTCCTCTCCTCGATCTCTACACAAATAAAAGAATCCGGTATCAGTACCATCCCGAACTCTTTCCACCCCCGAAAGATGTTGCCCGGTCGTCCTTGAGGTTTACCTGGGAGTTTAATGATCCGCAATATTACCAGAGTGATGAGGTGCAAAAAAACGACACGACAACAGTTGCAATATGGGGAGAGGCTGACAGCAACCGTCTCCTGCCGGAGTCTGTCAAAAAACGTATGGAAGGCTACCGACTGTTGAAGAGATTTGATACTGCATCAGATCCGTTCCGGTATAAAACGATCGTGGAAGTCTATTCTAAGCACTGAATTTCAAATTTATACGTTTTTAGCCGTTAAATGCAGAATAAATAATATTGACACGGAGTCAGACGGGGTTTAGCATAAATATATCGTTCTCCTGTTCATTCCTCTCGTATTTTAAGGTGTGCACGATCCTGCCGCTTTGGCTGGCCGCTCTTGTACATCATGTTGAACGATAATCAACGAGGGAGGGCAAAGATTATGGCTGCGCTGGCAGTTGACAGGGAAGATGCCACGGAAAAACGAAATCAGATATGGGCATTTGTTGTCACCGGCATTCTCATCCTTATCAGCATGCTGTATTACCGGGCAAATCCATATTACATCTACCTTGTCGTATACATCTGGTTCGGTTTTGCCTACGGGTTGATGCTGCAGTACGGAAGATTCTGTTTTGCCTCTGCATCCAGAGATCTGTTCGCGGCTGGCGTCCCAAGGATGGCCGTCGGAATCCTGGTGGCACTCGTTTTTTTCAGTCTCATTCAGGCTACGCTGCAGGCGACCGACATGAGTACGTTTCATCCTGCCCCCCTCGGCATCCAGGTATTGATCTCCGGCATAATTTTCGGTATTGGAATGGTGCTTGCCGGCGGCTGCGCATCGGGCTCTTTGTATAAAATCGGTGAAGGGAACGGCACTTCTATCCTCGCAATTTTGGGGATCTCCTTCGGGCAGGCGATTTTTGTCGACCTGGGCGGGCCGTTCATGAAGCTTCTTCCGCAATCCTGGATCGCCTCGTCGGCTGCCAAAGGGCTTCCTCCCGACAAAATAACATCATGGTTCGACGTCTATCTTACCGGCTACGTATGGGACAAGCCGTCAGTCCAATTATCCCACACCAAGGCCATATCCGGTGCGCTCCCGGGTGTATGGAAGTATTTCATCGGTGATTCACTTCTGAACGCACTCATCCCCGCTGCCATCCTGCTTGTTGTAATCTACTATTTTTACACCAGAAAAGGATTTCTCAAGAAAAGGGCTAAACAGAAGGGCGGCGCAACCGGGCTCCGCGATGAGCTTTCCGGAATCTGGAGCATGATAACCGCTTCGAAGAGAACGACCCTCATGGGCGTCATCATCGGCGTTACCGCGGGGCTCCACATCTTCGTCATGAAGGGAATGCAGATCAGATTCGGCGTGAGCAATTTCGGCCAGCTCCTTACGAGGATGGGGCATACTGCCGACGTCTCGATCAGGGGCACGGTCTTCGATCCCGGATATTGGTATATCACGAGCCAGGAGGCGCAATTCGGCGGATGGGTGCTCGATAAACTGGGCTGGAACATGCGTGACAACGTATTTTTCGGCGTGAATAACGGCCTTCCTGAACTCTGGCGCAACCCCGCCCTCTGGATGTCGATCGGCATCATCCTCGGCGCGATGGTCATGGCCCTCTTGAACAAGGAGTTCAAGTTCAAATTGCCGAAAGGCGAACTTATTGTGTGGGGTCTTTTGGGCGGAACGTTAATGGGATTAGGTTCCCGGCCGGCGCTTGGTTGCAATATCGGCGCCTTCTTCATTCGGACTGCAGGAGGCGACCCCGGTGGATGGTTGTTCGGCGTGGGAATGGTGGCCGGTGCGTTTGCCGCGGTCAAATTCTTCAACTGGTGGTCCGAGCGAAAGATGGCAAAAGAGATGGCAAATTTTTAATTCTCAGAAGAAGGCGATACGTGCGCCAGAGAGGAGAAATTCGGCCATGGCAATGAAATTCGAAAAAACAGGTGATAAGACGTATAAGCTCGATGTGTGCGGCTACGTCTGTCCTCATCCCCAGATTTACTGCAAAAAATCCCTCGAGAAAATGAACGTGGGAGACGTGCTCGATATGGTCTTTGATAATCCGTCCTCTGCCGAAACCATAACACAGATGCTGGACCAGGCCGGGCACGAGCTGTTGGAAAAAAAGCAGGAAGGCGGCAAGATCTTTTTTAAAATCCAAAAAGCATGAAATCCGCTCGTAATGTTATCTCGGGGGAGGGACCATGAAGACTCCGCACGTGATCTTGATTATCATCGTTGTTGCAATTCTTGGTTTCTTGTTGGTGTACAGTCAGCAGCATGGAGCCGTCTCGCAGGGACAAGGCGCAGCGGGCGGTTACGGGGCTGCTCCGGCAGCGGCCGGCTATGGGTCCGCTCCTGTATCCGGCGGCTATGGGTCCGCTCCCGCAGCAGGCGGTTACGGGGCTCCCCCTGCACCGTCGGGCGGTTATGGCGCACCGGCCGGCGGCCATGGAAGCGCTCCTGCTACAGGCGGATACGGGGCGCCTTCCGGAGGTTACGGCAAATAGATAATGAGCAACAAGTCCATCGTCGACGAACGGGGGTGCACATATGAATAAAATTCTGATCCCGGTAGATGATACACAGGGTTCGAGGAACGCCTTCGGGTTCTGCTCCGATGCCTGTGCATGCATGCGGCCCGAAACCATCTTTTTGCT
>JBLMWN010000175.1:0-12100 GCA_050257255.1 Betaproteobacteria bacterium
CTCCCGCCTCCAAATCCTGATCGCGGTCACGCTTGTTCTTCTGGGCCGTCTGGAGCGATTCCTTTACTGTGTCGAGGTCCGCTTTGATCGCCTCCCGTTTTCGCTCGAGATCAGCAAGAAACTCGGGTAAGCGTTTTTTCTGTTCGACGAGGGAACGGATCTTCCCGTCGATTTCTTGAAGCTGAACAAGCAGGTTTAGCTGTTCGTCCATCACACCTCCAAAATAAAAAAGCGCCTCACGGCGCATTTATTAACTGGAACCTACCGGGCTGTCTGCCGGCAGTTAGCAATGGTGTAATTCGCTGTAGCCGGAATCTCCTGCATCTGTACCAGTTCCTTCCGTCAGAGAGTGGTGGGCCCACCAGGACTCGAACCTGGGACCAACCGGTTATGAGCCGGTAGCTCTACCAGCTGAGCTATGGGCCCTGCATGAACGACGAATTCCAAATTTCGAATCTCAAATATCAAACAATATCGAACAGCAAAACTCCAAATTTAAACATTCGGATATTGGAATTTATTTGGAATTGAGCGCTTGGTGCTTGAGATTTGTCTCACCGCAGCGGCTTATATTGGCACAACCTCCACGAAATGTCAAGAAATTGCCGCCGTGCTATCGTACTCCGTCCTACTCCATGAAGCTCTTGAGTTGCTTGCTCCTGCTCGGATGGCGCAATTTCCGAAGAGCCTTGGCCTCGATCTGTCGGATGCGTTCGCGCGTGACATCGAATTCCTGCCCCACTTCCTCGAGCGTATGGTCCGTCTGCTCGCCGATGCCGAACCGCCACCGTAAAACCTTTTCTTCTCGCTCCGTCAGCGTGTTCAGCACCTTGCGGACCTGCTGATGGAGGTTCTTGCGGATCGCCGACTCGAGCGGCGAGGCCACCTTCTTGTCCTCGATGAAGTCTCCCAGGTGACTGTCCTCTTCCTCCCCGATCGGGGTCTCGAGTGAAATGGGCTCCTTCGCGATCTTCATGATCTTGCGGACCTTCTCGACGGGCAGCTTCATGGACACAGCGATCTCCTCGGTTGTCGGTTCCCGGCCCAGGTCCTGCACCAGACCGCGTGATGTGCGAATGAGCTTATTCATGGTCTCGATCATGTGCACGGGTATGCGGATTGTGCGCGCCTGATCGGCAATGGCCCTCGTAATCGCCTGCCGGATCCACCACGTTGCATAGGTGCTGAATTTGTACCCGCGCTGCCATTCGAATTTGTCCACGGCCTTCATGAGGCCGATGTTGCCTTCCTGGATAAGGTCGAGGAACTGCAGTCCGCGGTTCGTGTACTTCTTCGCAATGGAGACCACGAGCCGCAGGTTCGCTTCAACCAGCTCGCTCTTGGCGACCTTTGCACGCTCCTCGGCCCGTTCGTATGCCCGGAGCGCTTTTTTGAGATCTTCACCCGAGACTCCGCACTCGTCTTCGATCTTCTTCACCCGTCTGACTGCGTTCCGGTAAGTCTTTTCGATCCCGAGGAGAGTCTCCTGCTTCATCTCGAGCCTGCGTGCCGCATTCTTGAGCTCCCGCTCGCCCTGACGCATTTTCTTGAAGGCGTCCTTGAGCTCTGCGATGGTGAGGCCGGACTTCCTCTCAAGACCGTGAATCTCGCGCTCGGAAAGGAGCGCCTCGCCCACCATCTCCCTGAGCTTCATGACCAGCCGGTCCGTCTGGCGGCAGTGAATATTGAGCGCCTCAAGTTTGTCGAAAAGCGCGTACCGTACCGTTTGCATCTTTTCCCGGATCGACTTTTTTCGAGCCTCACTGCAGCGGCTGCTGCTGATATGGTTTACGAGCGTGTTGAGCTCCTTGCTGTGTCGGTCGATCTCGCTGATCAGCTTCAGCACGCGGGCATGAAGCTCCTCCTCATTCTGGCTCTGAAGGTCTTCGAAGTCATCGTCCCCGGCATGAACGACTTCGTATATGCTGATTTTTCCCTTCCGCAACTTGTCGCCCAGATCGCGTACGTCCTGGAGCGAAAACGGCAGGCTGTAGAGGATCTGTGCGGCCTCACGCTTGCCTTCCTCGATCCGCTTCGCAATCGAAACCTCGCCTTCTTTGGACAGGAGCGGAACGGTGCCCATCTCCTTGAGGTAGAGGCGGACGGGGTCGTCGGTCTTGCCGACGACGACCTCAATGTCTTCTTCCTCGACCTCTTCTTCAGCCGCCTCGTCGAGGACTGCATCATCGGGCTCGACTCCGTCTTCCTGTTCGTCGTCGGTGGTCTGGCGCACCTTATTGTCGTGACGCGAATCTGCGATGTCGATGTCCATTTCACCGTCGCCGAAAAGTGAGATTATGCTGTCGAGTTGTTCCGTCGAAACATCTTCATGGGGCATCGAATCGCCCGGTTCTTCGAAGGGAACATAGTTCCGTTCTTTTCCTGCCGTACTCGACTTTTTCGAGCTGCCTGCCCTGCCCTTCTTTGACATACTCTGGTGCTCCTTTTGGATGTACGGACATCTGTCCGCTCACGAAATGATTGCTGAAACCGAACAACTGCTGCGACGGCGCCCCCTACAGGCCGGGAATTCGTCGCCCGGGCCTTCTGCTCAGCTCTTGCTGTTCCTTGGTCAGACGGATGAATTCCGCCCGGTCGCCGCGCGCTTCGGCCGCCTGGATTGCTTTGCTCAATAACTTTATTTTCTTTTCAGGATCCTGCTGCTTAATAAAATCCACGCAGTCCCGGCAGGATTTCTCCGGATCTTCATACACCCGCTCAAGGACGGCATAATGCGATAAAAGGCCGTTCAGTTCCTCATCCCCCTCGTCGAGGAGGGACCGGAGTTCGAGTGCTCCCTTCGATCGCAGGACCTCAAAAATTCTCTCTGCCGCCCGGCGAAACAGCGGATCGGTAAAGTCCTGCGGACGAATCTGCCCCCGCAGGCTCCGGGCGATCTTCTCGTCCTTGAGCATGAGGTGAATAAGCGATTCTTCCGCCTTTGGCCTGCGATGCTGTCCTGACACTCCTGCCTGAGTGCGCCCCGTCCCCGTCTCGGGCTTGGCCACTTTCGCCATTTCCTGACGGAGGTCCGCCTCGCTCACATCCAGAGCCTCGGCGGTCTTCTTCAGGTAATGATTCTGCTCTATACTCGAAGGCAGCTTGGCGATGAATCCCAGCATCTCGCCGGCCTGCGTCACCTTATCGCCGATGGCCGTTCCCGCCCCCCCTTTCACCACTTGGCCGAGAACGAAGTCCATCAGGGGAACAGCGTCTTTGAGGCTGGCAATGAATGAATCGTAGCCATTCTTCTTGAGGAACGTGTCAGGATCGTCACCGCCGGGCAGGGATACGACCTTTACATTCATACCGCTTCCGACCAGAAGATCGAAGCTCCTGAGCGCGGCTTTCACGCCCGCCGGGTCAGGGTCAAAAATCAGCTTGAGGTTCTTCGTAAACCGCCGCATCAAGCGAAGGTGGCCTTCGGTAAGCGCCGTTCCGAGCGTCGCCGTCGCGTTGCTGACCCCGTACTGATGGCAGGCGATGGCGTCAAGATACCCTTCAACGATGATGAAGTGGTCGTATTTTCTAGCCGGCTCCTTGGCCTTGTCCAGACAGTAGAGGACGTTGCTCTTGCTGTAAAGCGGTGTCTCGGGCGAATTCAGATACTTGGGCAACGAGTCATCCATCACCCTGCCGCCGAAGGCGATCACATTGCCGGAGATATCACGGATTGGAAAGATGATCCTGCCCCTGAACCGGTCATAGTGCCCGTCGCCTTCGCTCCGCTTGACGATGAGCCCCGCCTTCTCCATCAGCCCTGAGGCATAGCCTTTCTGCTTGAGGTGCCGGAGAAGGCCATCCCACTCGGGTGTGGAAAAGCCGAGCGCAAAATTCTTTATGATCGCATCGCTGACACCGCGCTTCTTGAGGTATGCCCGTGCCGCGCTTCCCACAGGCCCGTCGAGTTCCTTGCTAAAATAATCGGCAGCATCGGCAACGATCTTGAGGAGAGCGGCGCGTTCGTCCCCGGCCTTTTTATCTTCTCGGTGGGGCCTGCTGTCTGCGGGAAGCCTTATTCCCGTCCTGTCCGCCAGTCTCTTCACCGCCTCGGGAAAGCTCAATCCCTCCTGCAGCTCCAGGAACTTAAACACGTCGCCGCCGACTCCGCATCCGAAGCAGTGAAAGATCTGTTTATCCGGGTTGACGCTGAACGACGGTGTTTTCTCGGCATGAAAGGGACAAAGTCCAACGTTATTCTTTCCTGTTTTCTTCAGAGAAACATATCCGGAGATCAGATCAATAATGTCAATGCTGTCCCTGACCCGGCTTATGATATCATCGGAGAACACGTTATTTCTTCAGCTCCGCCACCGTCACGCCGGCTCCCCCTTCAGCCTGCTCGCCGGGCCGAAAAGCCGCAACCAGGGGGTGGTTCTTCATGTATTCCGTCACTGCCGCTTTAAGTGCCCCTGTGCCCAGACCGTGAATGATCGTCACGATCGACAAGCCGTTTATCAGTGCCCGATCGATGAAGCGCTCGAGCTCGGCCAATCCCTCACTTACACGAAGACCGATGATGTTGAGCCGGTCGGCCGAGCCCTCCGGTTCCGTGAGATCGGAGCTCCAACCCGGAGCCGTGTATGCGTTCTGTTGCTGACGCAACGGTTCGATCGGCGTGACTTCTCGTGCCGACAGTTTGAGCTTCTTTCCCTCCACGTCGAGTTCGAGCACACCCCGCTCTGCACCAAGCACCGTTGCCGCCCTGTTCCACCGCTGTATCCGCACCCGGTCGCCGGGATGAAGCTCCGGGAAAGGCCGAGGAGCATGCTCTTCCTCTTCTGTATCCCCGGGTTCGAGTTTTTTGCTGAGCGACTCGACCTCCGCAGCTGCTTTCCTGACCTCAGCCTTTTCGAGCATAGACGCCCGGGAAAGTTCACGGAGCTTCTGCCGGAGCGATGCCACAATCTCATTCGTTTCCGCTTTGGCTTTTGCTTTTATGTTCCTTGCTTCATCCTGCGCCGCCCGGAGCGCCGCCTCTGTCTCGTTTCGTTCTTGCCGGACAGCCGCACGCTCCTGCCCGAGGGCCTCACGATCCGATGCAAGCTGTCGGGCATCCGTCTCCACCTGCTTCAGCAGGTTCTCGAGCCGCGCATCATCTTCATTGATCCGGGCACGTGCTTTCCTGATCACTTCTTCGGGCACGCCAATCCGAGCCGCCATGTCCAGCCCGTAACTTCTGCCCGGCCGTCCCGGGATAAGCCGGTATGTGGGTTTCAGCGTCTGGGGATCGAACTCCATTGCAGCGTTCACGGCTCCAGTTGTCTGAGCTCCGAAGAGCTTGAGCGTATTGTGGTGAGTTGTAACCAGAGTCACGCATCCGCGTTCGATCAGGCTTTCAAGAACCGCCGCACCGAGCCCCGCTCCCTCACCCGGGTCGGTCCCTGATCCAAGTTCGTCAAGGAGCACGAGCGACTCCTCGTCCGCCTGACCGAGAATTTCGGCGATGTGACCTGCATGGGACGAAAAGGTGCTCAGGTCCTGTTCGAGGCTCTGTTCATCGCCGATGTCGGCAAATACCGAGCCGAAACAGGGCAGTTCGCTTCCCTCTGCAGCAGTCACCGGCAGACCGGACTGCGCCATGAGGGAAAGGAGCCCCACGGTCTTGAGGATCACCGTCTTGCCGCCCGCATTAGGGCCGCTCAGGATCAGTGCCCGTTGATCCCGATCCAGCTCAATAGTATTCGGCGCTACTTCCCGGCCGCCCGCGATTTTCTGTTTCCAGACGAGGAGGGGATGCCGGGCCCACCGGAGCCGTATGCGTCTTTCCGGAGTGAACTCCGGCACGATCCCGCCCAGTTCGATGCCGAAGCGGGACCGCGCATAGACTGCGTCGATTGCGGTAAGGGCCTGGATCGTGTCCTTAATCGCATTAGCCTCACGTGCGAGAATGCGCGTCAGTTCCCGCAGGATGCGCTCAACTTCTTCGCGCTCTTCCATGCGGAGTTCCGCGAGCCGGTTGTTCTGCTCCATCACATCGAGAGGCTCCACAAAGAGCGTGGCCCGCGATCCGGATTGCCCATGCACCACGCCCTTCAGATTCTGCCTGAAGTTGGGCTTGAGCGGCAGCACGTACCGGTCATCGCGTATCGTAATCACCGTCTCTTGAATGACTTTCTGAAAACCGCTGTCCTGCAACATACCTGAGAGACGGTTCAGTATGTCGTCCCGCGTCCGTGCAATCTGCTTGCGTATCCTCCGCAAGTCCGGACTGGCCGAGTCTTTGACCTCTGCCCGTTCGTCGATGGCGGCAAAAACCGCATCTTCGATTTGCTTGAGCGGCCGTATCGCTGCTGCCACAGAACATAAAAGTGGAGCTGCAAGCCTGGCGACCGTAGCCTTGTCTTCAATCCGCTGAAAGAAGTGCCTGACCCGCCGGCCTGCAGCGAGCGTCGTCGCCGTATTCAACAGCTCGACAGGCGTTAGCACGCTGCCCGTAACTCCCAGCTTCTCAATCGCCTGCTCTACATCAAGGATGCCGTCGAGCGGCGGGGTCTCGCCGCTCTCGAGGATCTGAATAAACTCCCTTGTTTCCTTAAGGCTGGCTTCCGCTGTTTCACTGTCCGCGGAAGGACGCATTGCCCTGATGGCCGCCCTACCGTATTCCGACGCTGCATACCCGGCTACGATGATTATGATCTTGTCAAATTCCAGCACCCGAAGGGAATGCTCGTTCATAGCATATCAACACCGTTTACCTTACCTTCAGACAAACCGCTTGATCTTTGAAATCTGAATACCGGACGATTTGAAGCGGTTCGCAATCGTCGATCCTCTCACACAATAAGATGTGCGGCCACGACATCACTACCGTCACTTTTCTGGTTCTGGTGTTTGACGGGGAGAAGCTCGGGCGCTTCGCTACCCACAAGGTGAGAATTTTTTTTCACGTCTCGGTCCGGACTCCAACGCAGAGTCATCATGCAGGCATAACGGATTCTTGAGTTTCGCTGGATCGAATGTTGCCACTTCATCGGGCTTCAACCCTCGATAGGCGGAGTGTGTGCTTCACGGTTCTTTTTCCACCGCAGTCCTACATCGCGGGTCGGCATTAATGCCGATCCGCATTGTCAGATTGAAAAATTCTGGAAGTTTCGATTGGGGAAACTCCCAAAAAAAATCAGGGGGCCTTGGTTTTCCTGGCCCCCTGTCCCGCCCGGTTGCAAGAGAATGGCACCTCGTGTGCGCGAACAAGGTCATTACCCCAGTGCATTTTTTACCAGCTCACTAACCAGTTTTCCGTCGGCACGGCCGCCGACCATGGGGATGAGCGTCTTCATGACCTTGCCCATGTCCTTTGCGCCTTGCGCTCCGGCCTGCGCAATGGCATCTCGAACCATTGCATCGAGTTCTTCGCGCGATAATTGTTTGGGCAGATAGGCTTCCAGTACCGTGATTTCGGCGGTTTCCTTGTCAACGAGATCCTGCCGGCCACCTTTTGCAAACTGTTCAACCGAATCCCTTCGCTGCTTGATGAGGGAACGAACGGTCTCGACCACCTCTTCTTCGGTGAGTGGCCGACGCTTGTCGATCTGCTTGTTCTTGAGAGCGGCATTCAACATCCGAAGGGTAGAAACTTTGTCTTTCGCGCCGGACTTGAGGGCATGCTTTGTATCAGTATCGATTCTCTCTCGTAATCCCATTCCGTCCCCTCTCCCTCATCTTGTGGCTTCTCGTTAGATATCCCAGTGGAAACGATATGGCCTCCCTGCAACACGATGCTGATCAGCTTTGCCTGTATATACGTGCAGTCTTTGCTGCCTTCTTACGCGCTGCCAATGCCTTTTTCTTTCGCTTTACGCTCGGCTTCTCGTAATGCTCACGCTTCTTGACCTCGGATAGCACACCTTCTTTTTCAATGCTTTTTTTGAATCTGCGGAGTGCGGCCTCGAAGGGCTCGTTTTCCCGTAATCTGATACTCGGCACTCTCGTTACACCCCCCTCCCGATGCATCTCATTGTAATAGCAGTATTTTTATGTTGTTTTCGTGGGGAAAATATGACAACGATGATCATGAAACGGCTCAGCCCTTCTATGAAGGGCATAATCATTAAAACTAACAACTCTCCCCGTGAATGTCAAGTGAAATTTTCGCTAAATTTTCAGTTAGTTTCAGCTGTCAAATCGTCCCCTGGCAGCATTGCATGCAGATAGGCGTTCGTCAGCTTCGGTAGGCCGCATTAATCTTAACATATTCATAGGACAGGTCGCAGGTCCAGACCACAGCATTCCCCCTGCCCTTGTGCAAATCAATGACGATCTGGATCTCTCTCTGCTTAAGCGCAAGCGAAGCATCGCGTTCCGCGGCCTTCCCCATGCCCAGGCCCTTCTCAACAAGCCTGGCCTTCCCGATGGTTATATCCGTTCTGGCCTCGTCCATCTCCACACCGGAATATCCAAGCGCAGCCATGATCCTGCCCCAGTTCGCATCTTCGCCGAAGAGTGCCGTCTTCACGAGGCTGGATTGTGCAACGGTCATCGCTGCGCGCTTTGCCTCAACAGGGTTTTTCGCGTTCCGTACTTCAATCTCCACAAACTTGGTCGCACCCTCTCCATCACGGACAACCTGCTTCGCCAGTGTGCGTGTAACCGCGTCCAGACAGGCCTGAAATTTCTTGAACTCCTTACTGCCGGCCGCTATCCTCTTGTTCCCTGCAGCGCCGTTCGCCATGCAGAGGACCATATCGTTCGTGCTCGTGTCGCCGTCAACCGTAATTGCGTGGAAGGACTGCTCCGTTGAGGCGACGAGAGCTTTCCTGAGCAGAGGAGCTGAAAGCACGGCATCGGTCACGACGAAGCAGAGCATGGTTGCCATGTTCGGATGAAGCATACCTGATCCTTTGGCGATTCCTGCAACGGTAACCGTCTTGCCGCCGATTTCCTCCTGAACAAGGGATAACTTCGGGTAGATATCGGTGGTCAAAATAGCTTCTGCCGCCTGCTCCCACCCGGTTGCCGACAGCAAGCCGGCCGCGGTCGCGATCCCGGTACTGACTTTCGCCATCGGCAGAAACTCGCCAATCACGCCGGTTGATGCAACAAGTACTGCATCGGGCTTGACGCCGAGTTCTCGGGCCGCCACTTCTGCCGTGGAGCGGGCATCAGCAAGGCCACGTTTCCCAGTGCACGCGTTGGCGCATCCGCTGTTCGCGATGATGACCTGCGCCTTTCCGGACTTGACCTTCGCCATGTCCAGCAGGACAGGAGCCGCCTTCACCCGGTTTTTCGTGAACACGCCGGCGACCGAGGCCTCTCGATCCGAATAGAGAATAGCGAGGTCTTTCTTCTCGTTCTTTTTGATCCCGCTCGAGATCCCCCATGCCTTGTAACCAGGCACGGAAAAATTCTTTGTATCCAGAATCCTCATGATTTTACCTCTGTCTGCATCATGAAAAGTTAATCGGTCCTTCACCCTGGTGTTCGACGGAATGATCGGCCACCGTGTCGCTCGAATTCATTGTGGGCTCTGACAAATAACTCCTCAAGCCCTCGTTGCGAGAAACATTCAAACCTCTCATCGGCTCATTCCGCGAAACTGCCGGCCGCCAAAGACATGTTCCAACGCATTATGGAAAGAGCCCTGCAATCTTAAGACCTTCGGTCTCATCAAGACCCATCATCAGGTTCATATTCTGGATCGCTTGTCCTGACGCACCCTTGACAAGGTTATCAATGGCCGTGACCACCACAGCCCTGTTGGTTCGATGATCGACGTAAACGCCGATATCGCAGAAGTTAGAACCCCGCACGTTCCGGACATTCGGGAACTGGCCGGCAGGAAGGACCCGCACGAAAGGTTCGTTCCGGTAAAACGCCCGAAACACACTATGCATCTGGGCGGTGTCGGTTGATGTGTTCAGCGCTGCGTAGATCGTGGTCAGGATTCCCCGGTTCATGGGAATAAGGTGGGGCGTAAAAGAAATTGTTACCGTTTTACCGACCAGCGCTCCGAGTTCTTGCTCGATCTCCGGTGTGTGCCGGTGAGTCCCGATTTTGTACGCCATCAGGCCTTCGTTCACTTCGGGGTAGTGATGTGCGAGCGACGGACTGCGGCCGGCGCCTGAAACACCTGACTTTGAATCAATAATCATCGTCTCGAGATCTACAACTCCTTTTTTAACTAGCGGAGACAGACCCAGAATCGCTCCGGTCGGATAGCACCCGGGGTTCGCGATCAACGACGCCCTTCTAATCCGCTCGCGGTGCAGCTCGGGCAGTCCGTACACGGCCTCCTTCAAAAGATCCGGGTACTGGTGGCAATGCTCGTACCATTTCTCGTAGAGCGACGGATCCATGAGCCGGTAGTCGGCCGACAGGTCGACGACCTTTTTGCCGAGCTGATGAAAGCGGAAAGCCGCCTCCTGTGAAGTCA
Organism: Betaproteobacteria bacterium; assembly: GCA_050257255.1. Taxonomy (GTDB): domain Bacteria; phylum Nitrospirota; class UBA9217; order UBA9217; family UBA9217; genus JAJYKN01. The sequence continues at coordinate 10,373 of JBLMWN010000175.1, forward strand.
CATGAGGAAGCGCAAGAAAAACAACGTCTGCCTTTCGAGCTATGGTTTCCGGATCGAGGGGCTCGCAAACCAGATCCGTTAAACCTGCAAGATGGGGGAAAATGGCAGTGAGCGGCTGACCCGCGGACTTCTCCGATGTGACTGCGGTCATGGTGACGTGGTGATGGTGGAGCAACAGCCGGTACAGCTCGCCTCCGGCATATCCGCTCGATCCCGCGATCGCTATCTTCAGTTTGGCACTCGTCATAACGTGATTATCTGCTCCGCTTCACAGAGAGTAGACCTCATCGGAAAGAGGGAGCAATAAAAAAAATAAAAGGGAAGGCATCTCTACCTTCCCTTTGACTAAACAGGATCTGCAACGCAATAGAACACAGATAGGTATATGATCCCTTATCTCTTGGAGAACTGGAACCGGGCGCGTGCCCCTTTCTGGCCGTACTTCTTGCGCTCCTTGGCTCTGGGGTCGCGCGTCAGGAGGCCCTCCTTGCGCAGCTTAACGCGAGACTCTGCATCGACGGCGAGAAGGGCCTTCGATATCCCATGCCTGATGGCACCTGCCTGGCCCGAATTGCCGCCGCCCAGAACGTTCACAAGCACGTCAAACTTATTGAGCGTGCCGGTGACCTCGAAAGGCTGGCGAATGATCATCTTGAGCACATCCCTGCCGAAGTATTGGTCCATGGGCCTGTCGTTGATGGTGATCGTGCCGCTGCCAGGCATCATCCACACCCTGGCGATTGAATTCTTACGCCTGCCTGTTGCGTAGTATCTGGATACTGTTGCCGCTGACATTACTTCCTCCTAACGAATTGGTCCGGATTCCTATTTTATTTTCATTTCTACCGGCTGCTGTGCGCTGTGCGGGTGCTTTTCTCCGGCATACACCTTTAGCTTTGAGAGCATCTGCTTACCCAGCTGATTCTTAGGAAGCATTCCCTCAACGGCTTTCTTGAGAACATCCTCGGGCTTGGTCTTGAGCAGCTTGCCTGCGGTAATCGACTTGAGACCACCGGGATATCCAGAATGCTTATAATATACCTTCTGATCCAGTTTTTTCCCGGTCAAATGGATCTTGTCGGCGTTCACGACTATGACAAAATCGCCTGTGTCTACATGTGTCGTATAGATCGGCTTGGTCTTGCCTTTCAGCACCGATGCCACGACCGTTGCGAGTCTGCCGAGGGTCTTGCCGTTCGCATCAACAACATGCCAGCTCCTCTTAATATCTTCTTTTTTTGCCGAAAATGTTCCCATAGTTACCGCCCTGTTGATTTATTAATTTTTTATCAAGAAACGCGAATATAAACAATTTTATCTGTTTTGTCAAGCCTTTTGTACAATCAATAAAATGGACGCCATCCGTCTCAATGACTGGCAGAAAGGCTATTTTAAAAAATACTTAAATATCAATATCTTACATATTTTAATCGCGAGGAAATCAGCGGGTTAGGGATATTTCCCTTTGCGAAAAAAAGGCGGTGAGCAATCACCGCCTTTTTGGTTTGTTAGTCATTGTCTGCAATATTTGTCTTATAGGCCTTTATCTCTCGCGCCTTGCGTCTGTCATCAATTTACACTTTTTCAGAAGCGGCCTGCTTCTCTCGGACTGCTGCCGGCGCGGATACTATGAACCCCATGGCCGTGCCCAGGAGACCGCCGACTACGATGCTCACCGCAGCCGCACAGGCGATGCCGACCACGATCCCCATCACCACCGCTGCCCGC
>JBLMWN010000176.1:0-7156 GCA_050257255.1 Betaproteobacteria bacterium
ATCGTCGGCGGCAGCGTGTCGAGCAAATCCGGCGACGGCAGTTGGTATGCTCCCTTGCCGTCTTTTCCCCCCATGAACTCGAAGCTCGCCTGAACGGGTTTCGGCGGTTTTTCCAATTTTACGTTTCTCGGAGAAGATGGCTGCGGCCTCTGTGTGTCCACGATCTTCGGTGGCTCTTTGGGGGCCGCGGGCCGCTGCTTTGCCTCACGCGCCTTTTCTCTGCGGCCGCGGTATACCATGATAAGAAGATCAAGCTGCTCCGACAGCCGTCCATATACGCCGCGGAACCATGCCAGGGCCTTGAGCAATGAAAAAGGCGTGAGCAGCATAAGAGAGATGATGATGGCGGTAATTGTGATAATGTACGAGCCGGTCGCGGAAAAACCTTTTACGAGCAGGTGTGAGATAAGGCCGCCGAGCATGCCGCCCGCAGGGATCTCTTCCCCGAAGAGAGGGACCGTTTCGCTCCGGAGACCGAAAAATGCCGCTGTTGAGAAAAAGAGAACCAGGCCGCCGATCTTCTTGAGGTAGGGGTGAGAAGCTTCTCTTCCCAGCGCCAGGAACACGGCGTAGCCGAAGAGAAAGAGAGGGATCAGATAAGCAGCGACCCCGAAGAGCCGAAGCAGCGCGTCCGAAAGGTAGGCGCCGATGATGCCGATAGTATTTTTCGGTGCGTTGCCTGTGCCGGAGACGCTGAAACACGGGTCCGTGGCACTGTAGGACATCAGGCTGATAACGATCAAAAGCCCTGTCGCGAACAGGAGCAGCCCGATCATCTCGTGCCAGTGTTTATGTTTGGCTGCAGAAACTGCCATAGACTCCTAACCCGGACAAGCCCTGCAAGCGGGACGAGGCCGGAACCAAAAGGCTGAAACGAACGGCGTCACATGCAAAGCCGCCAAAGAACGCATCAGTGTTTCCTGCTACCGCGCAGCCCACAACAGCACCACTCCCGCTGCCAGGACCAGCCGGTACCAGACAAAGAGTTCCAGGGAATGCCGCTCGAGGTACCTGATCAGAAAACGGATCGCGAGGTACCCGACAAGGGCCGAGCTGACCGTTCCGAGCACAAATCCGATCAGGGCGTCGCCATTGAGCGAAATATGCTTGAGCTTGAAAATCGCCGCACCGGCGATCACCGGCGTTGAGAGCAGGAACGAAAACCGCGCGGCATCTTCGCGCCGATAGCCTGCGGTAAGACCCGCGGAAATCGTGATACCCGATCGGGAGATGCCCGGAACGAGCGCAACCGCCTGTGCGATCCCGACAAAAAACGCGTGACCGAATGTCATAGAGGCAAGGTAACGCTCTTTTGACGAATACTTGTCGGCAAGCCAGATGATGAGCGACCCCGCTATGAGGGCTGCGGCAACAAGCAGCGGGTTCCGGAATATTGTCTCGATAATATGTTCGTACTTCATGCCGATGACGCCGGCGGGAATCGTAGCGAAGAAGATATACCATACAAGCCGCGCCTCATGCGCCGGGGCCTTCCCGCGCAGCATTTTGACGGTGGCAGTGCCGAGGTGCAGCCAGTCTCGCCAGAAGTACCAGAGCACGGCAACCAGCGTGCCTGCGTGCAGCGAAACATCAAACGTAAGATTGTTGATGAGCTCGCCTTTCCAGTTTGTGGCCCACTCGGCCAGGATTAGGTGCCCTGAACTGCTGATGGGGAGGAACTCCGTGAGTCCCTGGATGATACCCAGGATGATCGCTTCAAAAATCATGAATACCTCAAATATCAAATTTCAAAGCTCAAATAAGGCCAAAATGAGGGAAATTTGATATTGCCGTTCTCTTACCCTCCATGTCCGAACCAAACTCCGCCGGCGACGGCTGCATAGCTGACAAACAACAATGCCCAGTGCATGGCATTGATCAGCCTGAGCGCCCGGTCCATGTCGGTCTTTTCCGGGTCGGCAAAGATCTTACCGAAGATCTTCCGCTCCGAAAGCAGCACGGTTGCATAAAGCGCCCAGGCAAAGAGCATGATGAGAACGCCGAGCCCCTTCGGCTGAGCCAGTATTGCAAAGCCGTATTGAGCATAGAGAAGCCAGAAGCCCGTGATACCCACGATGACGACGAGCCACTTTACCATCCCGGCGAAGCGGTGCTCGACGCGCTGGAAGAGCAGCGCTTTCTCGAGCGAGCCCTCGATCGTGTACATCATCGGGAAAATGACCGTGGTCACGAACGTGACGCCGCCGATCCAGATGATGACGGAGACGACGTGGATGATGAGAAGCATGGTTAAAAACAACATGTTCCCCCGTGGTTTTGTATAACGCAGATTTGGTCACATTATTTCACAAAGCAGGGAGGAATTCAAGCTGTTTTGGGGTGAGGAGGAATTTTTCCACCGCAGAGGACGCAGAGTTATGAACAGCTACGCCATGAAGATGCGAATTTGAAGAATCACGAAAGGCAACAATCTACCGAATATGGACATCCTCGTATAATTTGTTCATTTGTGACCTTCGCCTTCTCCTGCCGTTCTTCTCCGCATGCTCTGCGCTCTCTGCGGGAGATTTGATTTTTTCGAAGTTATCAAATCCTGACCACAATCTTTCCGAAAAACTGCCTGCTCAGAAGTTTCTCATAGGCCTTCTGCGCATCCTTGAACTCGAACACAGAGTCGACAACGGTCTTCAGCCGGTTCGGAAACAGCTTCAGGTAATGGGCGACTGCGGCTTTCGGCCCGACGTAGACGCCGTGAATCGTGAGGTTCTTCCCGAACAGATGCCTGAGGCTTATCGCCGCCTCATCGCCGGATGTGGCGCCAAAGTTCACCAGCCTGCCGCCTCTCTTCAGGCACGAGAGGGACTTGTTCAGTGTGGCGGCGCCCACATGGTCCACAGCGATGTCAACAAGTTCGCCCCTCGTAATACGCTTCACCGATTCGGCAAAATCTTCTTTCCGGTGGTTTATGACGAAGTCTGCGCCAAGCTCTTTTGCCTTCTGAGCCTTCCAGTCGTCGCCCACGGTGGCGATGACCGTGGCGTTATAGAGCTTCGCCACCTGGATAAGCGCCGTCCCCACGCCGCTGGCGGCGGCGTGGATCAGAACCGTATCGCCCTGCCCGATGCCTGCCCGCAGTACAAGCGAGTTCCATGACGTGGTGTAGGTAATACCAATGCCGGCCGCTTCTTCGAACGACAGTCCATCCGGCTTTTTTATAATATTCGCCGACGGGACCTTCACGTATTCGGCCGACACACCGTTATTCATGACGCCGAGAATGGAGAAGTTGTTGCACTCGTTGTCATGCCCGCTCATGCACCGCTCGCACCGTCCGCAGGAGAGCCCGGGAAAGACGATCACTTCATCAGCGGGTTTAATATGCTGAACGCACACGCCTGCCTTTTCAACGATACCGGATGCATCGGAGGCGAAAATATGGGGAAGCGGAATCCGGACCGGATAGCTGCCGTCCATGACCAAGACATCGAGATGATTGAGTGAGAATGCTTTTACCCGTACCAGAACTTCGTTCTCGGTTATTTCCGGGATTGGAAAATCGCCGGCCTTTATCCCGGTGTATCCTTTGAGTTGGTCGTAGTACAGCGCTTTCATCGTCTCTTCCTCATATAGATGTGGATCCGCTCGTTGTTCACTCTGTCGAATCGTGCTATATCTCCATGATGATCGGCAGAATCATGGGCCTGCGTTCCAGCCGCTTGTTGATGAACTTCTTGAGCGCGCTCCTGACCCGGGCGGATACGAGCGACAAGTCTCCCTTGGCTTCGGGGATCATGAGGAGCAGCGTGTCCATGACCACATCCCTGACTTCTGCCAATAAGTCTTGCGACGCATCCTCGAACACAAATCCGCGGGAAACGATGTCAGGTCCGGACACTACTTTGCCCGATGTCTTCTCGATCCCGAGGATAACGATGACTACGCCGTCGTGGGCCAGCTTCATCCTGTCCCTGAGCACCACCGTATCCACGCCCGCGTCCACGACGGACCCGGCGGTCTTTCCGTCGATGTAGACCCTGCCGACGTTCACGACGCCGGCGCGACGGGCGCTGCTTTCCGTAAACTCCATCACCACGCCGTTCTCGATGATGAAGATGTTCTCCTCGGGGATGTTCACCTTCCGGGCAAGCTGGGCGTGATAGACGAGGTGGCGGAATTCGCCGTGCACGGGGACGAAGTATTTCGGCTTGATCAGGCTCAGCATCAGCTTGAGCTCTTCCTTGGACGCATGGCCCGAGACATGGATCTCCGACACCTTTTCGTAAAACACTTCCGCTCCATGCTTGAACAGGTGGTTGATGATCCGCGCGATGGCCCTCTCGTTCCCGGGGATCATCTTGGACGACAGCACGATGGTGTCGCCTTTCTTGATCTGGAAGTGCTTGTGCTCATTGGCGGCCATGCGCGAAAGCGCGCTCATCGGCTCGCCCTGGCTTCCGGTCGTGATCATGACGACCCTGTCGTCGGGCAGCGTCTTGAGAGCGTCGATCCTGAGCCACGTGTCCGGCGGCATCTTGAGGTAACCCAGGTCCAGCGCGATCTGGGCGTTGGCGATCATGCTCTTGCCGTTCAGGATTACCTTCCTGTTGTGCATCACGGCCACGTCGATGATCTGCTGCACGCGGTGGATGTTCGACGCAAAGGTCGCCACCACGATCCTGCCCCGGGCGCGGGCGAAAATATCCTCAAACCCGCGCCGCACCTCCTTCTCTGAAAAGGTATACCCTCCCTGAGAAGCATTCGTGCTGTCCGACAGCAGCACGAGCGTGCCCTTGTCGCCGTACTCCGCAAAGGTCCTGAGGTCCATGATCTCGCCGTCAACGGGCGTGGGGTCGATCTTGAAGTCGCCGGTGTGCACAACGCGACCCACCGGCGTGGTGATGCCCAGCCCCACGCCGTCGACGATGCTGTGGGTCACGCGGATAAACTCGACGCTGAAACACCCGAGTTCCACCACGTCGCGGGGACGGACCGGGATGAGCTTCGCCTCCGTGTCAAGGCCGTGCTCACGGAGCTTTTCTTTCACGAGCCCGAGCGTAAGCCGGGTGCCGTAGACCGGCATGTTAATCTCCCTCAGCAGGAATGGAAGTGCGCCGATGTGGTCCTCGTGGCCGTGGGTAATCACGATACCGCGGATCCGGGCCTTATTATCGCTGAGATAGGAGAAGTCGGGGATAACAATGTCGACGCCGAGCATCTCGGCGTCAGGAAACATAAGCCCCGCATCGACCACCAACATGTCATCGCCGCATTCGAGCACGGTCATATTGAGGCCGATCTCGCCCACGCCGCCGAGTGGGATGATTAAAAGAGTGGGTTTGCTGGAAGCCGCCTGAACGACGGTATCGGAGGTGTCTGTCACGTGGTTTTCACTCCTGAGGGTAAGACGTTTCAAGTCGGTTCTGGATCATATTTTACTATAGTATTTTTGGCAGGAGTCGTCAACCCTGGAAGTGCCCTTATTGTGGGAGGTGGATGACGCGGGGTCTCCCGCGGGAATAGAAAAAGGGGGAAAGTTAGCGTTCCGTAGCCTTCTCATTAACTCACTCTTCTATCCAAACTCCTGTACTGTATCGCCTCCGAGATATGGTGTGACAGGATGGCGTCGTTTCCTTCGAGGTCGGCGATGGTGCGGCTGACCTTGAGGATGCGGTTATACGCGCGGGCCGAGAGACCTAATTTGTTCATTGCCATCTCCATGAGTCGCAGCGAGTCCTCATCGATCTTGCAGTATTTGCGGATATGCCGGGGCTTCATGTGGGCGTTTGCATAGATGCTATCGTTCTTGAATCGATTCTGCTGGACTTGACGGGCTCGGGTCACGCGCTCGCGGATGGACGCTGATGGTTCGGCAGTCGTATCCGAGGCGATCTCGTTGAACTTGATGGCCGGGACTTCGATATGAATATCAATCCGGTCCATGAGCGGGCCCGAGACTCTTGAACGGTAGGTCTGTATCTGGTGCGGCGTACACCGGCACTGATGGAGCGGATCGCCGTGAAACCCGCACTTGCAGGGGTTCATGGCAGCAACGAGCATCATCGAAGCGGGATAGGTGAGCGATGTTACCGCACGGGAGATGGTGACGCAGCCGTCTTCAAGCGGCTGGCGGAGCGCTTCGAGAACGTTGCGCTTGAACTCCGGCAGTTCATCCAGAAACAGCACGCCGTTGTGCGACAGGCTCACCTCTCCGGGTTTCGGGACCTGCCCGCCGCCGATGAGCCCTGCATCGGATATAGTGTGGTGAGGGCTTCGAAAAGGCCGTGTCGCGATAAGCGGCTGACCCCGCTTCAAGAGGCCCATGATGCTGTGGATCTTTGTTGTTTCGATGGACTCGTCGAAGTTCATCTGGGGAAGGACCGATGGAAGGCGGCGCGCAAGCATGGTCTTGCCCGATCCCGGAGGGCCGATCATAATGATGTTGTGGCCTCCTGCTGCGGCGACCTCGATGGCACGCTTGGCATGCTCCTGCCCTTTAACCTCGGTGAAATCTTCCTGATATGCTGAGTAGGTTTCGAAAGCGCTCTGGACATTGACATGCACGGGTTCGGCAAGCTCTTTGCCGGACAGGAATTCCACCACCTGCGGCAGGGTATGCATGCCGTAAATCGCGACGGCCTCGACCACCGCCGCCTCTTGCGCATTGTCCGCTGGAAGCACCATGCCGCGATAGCCGGCTTTCTTTGCAAGCACGGCCATCGAGAGAGCGCCCCGCACAGGTTTGACCCTTCCGTCGAGCGAGAGTTCTCCCACGATGAGGTAGCCGTTCACCATCTCCTGCGTAAGGATGCCCTCGGCGATCAGCATGCCGATGGCAATGGGCAGATCAAAAGCTGAACCTTCTTTCTTGATGTCCGCAGGCGCCAGGTTTACGACCACCTGCTTCAAGGGGAAATCGAAGCCCGTGTTCTTGAGTGCGGCTCGGACGCGCTCCTTGCTCTCTTTCACCGCGGCATCGGGCAGGCCGACGGTGGCGAAGAAAGGAAGCCCCCGGCTTGCGACATCGACTTCAACTTCAACCGGATAGGCGTCGATGCCGAGCACTGCGGAGCTGATGACCTTCGAAAGCATAATGCTCCTCGCTGAATTTCGGAATGTGGACCCCGGCTTATTGCTTGCCGGGCAGGTCGGAATGTGGAATGAGGGTCCGGGCTCCTGACCCAGTTATACTGGAAAG
>JBLMWN010000177.1:0-16541 GCA_050257255.1 Betaproteobacteria bacterium
GGCCAGCCGATCGCAATCATGCGGTATGTCACGTCATCAAGCTGGTCTTGAGCAGGGATATACTGCTTCAGCAGGTTTCTGAGGCCCAGTCCCTTGGACCAGACAAGATAGAATATCGCCAGTACCGCCAGCCAGCTGACAACCGCCACTGCGGTGTTGGAGTTCAAAAAGGTAGCTTCGAACATGTGCTTTTTGAACGATTCACCGGCTGCCAGATGCTGGAAGGTAACAAGGTAGACAAAATCGATGCCCATGGCAACGAGCAGTCCGACCGCCAGGGTAACGCAGAATGACCAGAACAGATAGACCTGCGACTTGTTCCGGGCGCCTTTCACGATCAGGTAGATGAACCAGATCAGGGTCAGCACGCCGAGCCCCATCCAGAATGCGGTTTTCATCCGCTCGCCCAGACTTGCCATGAAGTACCCGATCACCGCCAGGATCACAATCGCTGCCATGGCATACAGCAGATTTGATGCGGCACCTTTCTCATCGATGTCCATGAGAAGGTAGACCATGCTGATGGCAAAAGCAACGCCGAATGCGGCATATCCGAGGAAGCTCACGAGCACGTGATAGAACAGCCAGTTGCTTTTGAGCGCCGGGACCAGCGGAGTAATGTCGGAGCTGATGCCTGCGACATTAATGAATGCGAGCGCGAGGAACGCCACGGGCATCACAAAAGCGCCAAAGGCCTTGGTCTTGTACTTGAACTCGACAACGAGGTAGATCAAAACGGTACTCCAGGTGAAAAAGACCAGTGATTCGTAGAGATTGGAAAGGGGCACCCTCCCGATATCCATCTGGTAGGACTCGTACCACCGGAGAAGCAGGGCCGCGGTCTGCACGAGGAACCCGAAAACGGTCACACCGGTGGCGGTCCGCCCGATTCCGCTTTTCCGGAACGCAAGATAGCTGATATAAAGCACCATGGCGACCAGATACGACAACGTCGCTATACTAAAGAGCAAGGAACTGTTCATTGAATCCTCCTGACTGACAATACACTGTTACCTGGAAATTTCCTCTACGAGTCTGTTGAACTCGCGCTCGAACCCAATCCGGTTCCGGTTGGCGGAACCCGCGACCAGGATGACCGCCTCACCCTTGCGGTCCCGGATCCTCACCCAAAGCTTCCTGTGAGAACCGAAGAATGCGATGAGCGGTCCGATGCAGAGCATAATAAAGCCGGTATAGACAACCCACACGCCGGGGTCTTTCGTGACCTGAAGGCCCGTGTAGCGGGCACCCACGTAGGCGCGGTAGCTGATCACGTAGTCTTCCGGCATGTAAGGTTGTCCCGAGTCCGTTTTCATTACTGTGGTCTTATATATCGGTTTTCCTCCGCGGCCCTGCTCAACATCGAGTTCCACAGTGGGGTTGACGAATTCTTCGTTCTCGGTCTGATAAAATTGTACCTGCCCCGTAGCAGGGTTCCTCATACCATAGGGCGCGAAACCCGTGACTCTGATCGTCCGATCGATGGACGGGACATAGACGGAGGAACCGGCGTCAACGTAGATCGTCTCCCCGATCGACTGCGTGTCGCTCTTTTTGCGGATGTTCAGGATGATCTTGCCGCGGGCATTAGGCACCGTTCCGTAGCTCGACTGGTAAAAGGTCACGCCGTGAAAGGTCAATGGATCATTGACCCGGATGCGCTTGTCGAGGATCTTTTGTCCGTCGAGGTTGAAAACGCTCAGGGTGCTGTGATATTCCGACGGCATGCCGGTAGGCATTCCCGAGGGCGAGATGTAATAATCGACATCAAAGCTGTCGCACCGGACGAAATATCCCAGCGGCATGGCTGGCACGCCGACCTGCGGATTGTGGATGACGGGGCTTTCGGCGATGCCGAGCGCGCTCATGATCTGGTCCCACATAGGTTCGTTCCTGAGGTATACTACGTTGGACGCAGATCCTTCCGGAAGGTTTAGGAACGCTTTGAAGCCGAAGAAGGAACCAATCAGCGCGCCGATAAAAATGAGAAGGATGCTCACGTGGGTAATGTAGACTCCCAGACGGCTGTAAACGCCTTTCTGGGTGATGAACTGAGAACTTTCTGCGCCTTTTGATTCGATCGCGTTGTACCCGCGCGCTTTCAGCGCAGCGACAGCGCGTTCGCCCGCTTTGTCCACGCCCCCCTTGAAGAAGATTTCCTTTTTGTACGGCACTGCCTTCAGCCCGTTGTCATCAATGGGTTTAAGCGGCGCCCTCATGATCTTCCAGGAATGGGGAAACCGTTCGAGGGTGCAGACAGTCAGGTTTGCCGTGAAGAGGAAGAGGAGGAGTACGAACCACCAGGTGTGGTACATGTCGAAGAACCCGAGCATCTCGAACAGCTGGACGGTAGACTGGCTGTACTCTCTCAGGTATTGTTCCGGGGCTTGATTCTGCTGGATCACCGTTCCAATGACCGATACGATCGCCAGGATGATCAACAGCACGACGGCGAGCTTTACGGAAGAAAAAAATTTCCAGACTTTTTCGGCGACAAGTTCAACAATGCCTTTTTGATTATCCAACAAGACCTCCCAAACTAAAACAGTTCTCGTAAATTAACACAACGGTTAACAGGTGTCAAGGGATTTGGCCGGACTGCTGGTCAGATCCAGTCCGATACATAGCGGTGAATTGCCTGTGCGGCCTTCCTTCCCGCGCCGAGTGCGGAAATGACTGTAGCGGACCCGGTCACAATATCGCCGCCGGCATAGACCCCTTTGCGGCTCGTCAAGCCAGTTTCATGATCGGCAACGATATAGCCGCGGTTGTCCACAACAAGGTTTTTCGTGCTCCTGGGCACGAGCGGGTTCGTGTTCGTCCCGACGGCCATGATCACCGTGTCGGCGGGGATGCGGAACTCGGAGCCTTTCTTAGCGACCGAGCGGCGGCGGCCGGATGCATCCGGTTCTCCCTGCTCCATCCGTACGCATTCTACGGCATTGGCATGGCCGTTCTCGCCCAAGATGCTGACCGGACCCGTCAACAGCTCGAGAATGACCCCCTCTTCTTTCGCATGGTGGATCTCTTCCTTCCGAGCCGGCATCTCCGCCTCCGAACGGCGGTAGATGATGACGGTTTCCCGGGCTCCCAGGCGGAGGGCCGTCCGGGCCGCATCAATGGCTACGTTGCCGCCGCCGACAACGGCCACGCGTTCTCCCCTCCGGATCGGCGTGTCGTAGTCCGGCATTGAGTAGGCGCGCATAAGGTTGATGCGGGTGAGGAACTCGTTGGCGGAGTAAACGCCTGAAAGATGCTCGCCCTCGATGTTCATGAACTTGGGCAGTCCTGCACCGGTGCCGATGAAGCAGGCATCGAACTGCCCCATGATCTCGTCGATGTCGATGAGTTTGCCCACGACAGCGTTGGCAATGATCTCGACACCCATCTTCTTAAGGACCTCGATCTCGCGGGCCACGATTTTTTTTGGAAGGCGGAATTCGGGAATACCGTAGACGAGCACTCCGCCGGCCTCATGCAGAGCTTCGAAGATGGCCACCTGGTGACCGAGTTTGGCGAGGTCGTAGGCGCAGGACAGTCCCGCAGGACCGCTGCCTACGACGGCGATTTTCCTGCCTGTCGGAGCAGCTTTCTCAGGAGCCTCGATCCGCCCGTTCTGAGCCACCCAGTCAGCGGTGAACCGTTCGAGGCGGCCGATGGCCACGGGCTCGAACTTCTTACCCAGCGTGCAGTGCCTTTCACACTGGCTCTCCTGGGGGCAGACACGGCCGCAAACTGCCGGCAGAAGGTTTGCGCTCCTAATGATCTCCAGGGCCCGGTCAATGTGACCCGCCTTGATCGCCTGGATAAACCGCGGAATCGGGACGTGAACAGGGCAGCCGTTCACGCACTTCGGATCACGGCAGTTAAGACACCTGCTCGCTTCCATGCGGGCCTGTTCCGGAGAATAGCCGAGTGATACCTCGGCAAAGTTGGAGCGTCTCTTCCGGGGATCCTGCTCAGGGATGGGGGTCTTCCGTGGAATGATTGCGGCGGTTTTTTTCTTTTCCCCGCCTGCGCTGATCGCTCCGTCCTTGTCGCGGCTACTCACAGACAGGCTGCCTCTCTTTGCTCAACATGCGTTCATGGCGCCGTTTCCACAGCTCGAAGGATTCCTTCTCTTCCTGTTTATAGGTCCTCTGGCGGTTCATGAGCAGTTCCCAGTCTACCGAATGTCCGTCGAACTCGGGGCCGTCGGTGCAGGCGAACTTTGTGGCTCCACCCACCGAAACGCGGCAACCGCCGCACATGCCCGTACCGTCTATCATGATCGGATTCAGGCTCACTGTCGTTTTAATGCCGAGCGGTCTCGTCGTTTCGGACACGGACTTCATCATAATCGCCGGGCCGACAGCCATAACCAGGTTCGCACCGTAGGACGAGAGTTCCTGCGTGAGGGCCGTCGTCACGACACCCCTGATCCCCTTGCTGCCGTCATCGGTCGTGACCAGAACCTTGTCGCTCACCTGCAGCATTTCCTGTTCGTAGATCAGGAGATCACTGCTCCGCGCACCCATCACGACGGTGACGGCGTTGCCCTCGGCCTTGAATGCCCGTGCAATGGGATAGAGCGGCGCGACACCGAACCCGCCGCCGACAAGGACCACTCTGCCGGCTCTCTCGATATGCGTGGGCATCCCCAGGGGTCCGCAGAGGTCGAGGATCTCCCCTCCTGCCCGGTACTGCGACAGTTCTGTCGTGGTCTTTCCCACGGCCATGACAATCAGGCTGATCGTGCCTTCTGCAGGATCAATATCAGCCAGGGACAGCGGAATGCGTTCACCTTTTTCATGAAGCCTGATGATAACGAACTGTCCGGGCCTGGCTTTTCGGGATACCAATGGTGCGGCAATCTTGTAGTAAAATACGTCCGGCTTGCGGATGAGCCGCTTTTCAAGGATTTTGGCCATAAAAAATTATGATACCACAAAAAGTAAGAATTTTTTCATAAATAAATGCCAGAAAGGGCTTGTTTAGAGCCTGAAGCTGCCATATCCCACGAAGGCCCGGTAAACGGCAGAAAAACGTCGGTAACCTTCGGTTTCGTTTTATCCCCCGTCGATTTGTGACGTCTCTGCCTGAAGTTGCCGCCTTACAGCGATGATCACTTGCAGATCTCGTTCTCTTCACACATGCCCTCGGGTGCTGCCGAGAGACTCGGCGAAGTCATAAGGCCCGGTTGGCTGAAAATGTCGATCGTCATGCCAGTGCTGTTATCGGGAACTGCGGTTTTGCCTGCCCGTCTTTTCAGGGCTGTCTTCGCACCAGGTCTCTTTGCTTCTGTGCAGGCTAAGAGATACCGACTGATCGCATCCTTCCCCGTAAGAAAGATTTTCTGATACTGATCGTTCACCATGAGTGTGGGGACATGCTCGATGCCCATATTTTTCAGGAATCCTGCATATTCATTGACCGCCAGATGCGTTACTACCATATGGCTGTCTTCCAGTTCTTTCATGATCTCGGTGCAGTGTTTGCAATCTTTGCTGTAGAACAGGATGAGTCGGTCATTCGCGGGAAAATTCACGGTCGCTCCCGCCGGCAGGATAAGATACTGAAGACTGAAGACGACTGCCAGAGCAACAAAGCCCGCAATTATCTCTTTTTCGCCGGTAAGAAGTCTCAGGGTGCTGAGCGCGATAAGAAGCCCGAACACGATGACGCAGAATATACAGATCGTGTGTATTCTGAACGTCAGGTACCCCATGAAGAAACCCTCGCCCGCGAGAGCGACGATGAGGATGAGATTGATAAGACGATCAATCGATTGTCTTGTGATTCGGAGGCCCGTTGCAGCAAGTGCCGTCAGCGATGCAAACAGGAAAAGACCTGCAAAAAGAATGGAGATATCGCCGAATCGCGCATACTGGGCTGTCATCCTGCATCCTTCGGAGAAACAGATGCTCTTTCCGAAGGATTGCATGATCATCTCCGTCAATACGAAGAGTGCGGCCAGCGAACTCACTGCCAAGAATATTTTTCTGTATCGTCGGTTCCGTTCCTGCATTGGTCCCCTCGATGCTCCTTCTGTTTGGGAGAAAGTGACCACAAGAATCCTATTCGGTAATCCTGCTTTCTCACAACAGCGTGGCAGCAAGCTCGGCCAGGTCAGAGCGCTCGCCCTTTACCAGTGAGATGTGTCCCGCAATGGGCTCTTCCTTGAACCGCTCGACCACGAAAGTAAGGCCGTTGCTCGACGAGTCGATATAGGGATTGTCGATCTGATAGGGGTCGCCGGTCAAAACGACCTTGGTCCCTTCGCCCGCGCGGGTGATGATGGTCTTGATCTCGTGAGGCGTGAGATTCTGCGCCTCGTCCACGATCAGGTACTGGTTCGGCATACTTCTCCCGCGAATATAGGTGAGCGGCTCCACTTCAATCATCCCGAGGTCGAAGAGGCTCTGGAGGTCCTTCTTGCCCTTTGCCCTGCCTGCCACGGCCGAGGCCCCCATGAGGAAGTCAAGGTTATCGCGGATGGGCTGCATCCAGGGCCGGAGTTTTTCCTCGATATCTCCAGGCAGGAATCCGATGTCCTTGCCGAGGGGGAACACGGGGCGCGAAACGACCAGCCGCTGGAACGCCCTTGCCTCGATGGTCTTCTCCAGGCCCGCGGCGAGCGCCAGGAGGGTCTTCCCCGTACCGGCCTTGCCCACGAGCGTCACGAGACGGATGTCGTCGTTCAACAGAAGATCGAAGGCGAACTGCTGCTGCTTGTTCCTCGCGTTGATGCCCCACACGCCGTGCTTTATGTTCGTGATCGGGACCACGGCCTGTTTCTGCTGGTTATACCGTGCGAGCGCCGTCTGGGAAGGATTGGCGCTGTTCTTGAGCAGCACAAACTGATTGGGATATGGTTTGGGATCGGCAGGAGGCGTAAACTCCCCTGTTGCGTAGAACCCGTCGATCACACCGGGCTCGACAAGGAACTCGGCCTCGCCGGAATACAGCTCTTCGATCATTATCGTGTCGGATTCATAGTCCTCGGCCCGGAGCCCCAATGCGTCGGCCTTGATGCGGAGGTTCGTGTCCTTGGTCACGAGGATCACCGGGAGATTGTCGTGCTTCAAGTTGAGGGCCGTCGCGAGGATCCGGTTGTCCGCCTTGGTCGCGATGAGCTCGTTTGGCAGGTGCTCCGGCGACTGGTGGTTGAGCTCCACACGCAGACACCCGCCCCCGTCGAGCTTCACCCCCTGCGACAGTTTCCCCTTCTGGCGAAATTCGTCGAGGATCCGGGAGACCTGGCGCGCATTCCTGCCGATCTCATCGATGCCCTTCTTGAACTTGTCCAGTTCCTCGATGACCACGATCGGGATGGTCACATCATTCTCCTCGAATGAGAAGATCGCACGGGGATCATGGAGCAGCACATTGGTATCAAGTACGAATAGTTTTTTCATCCGATAATCCTTTGCCAAGAAAAGATTTACCGCTGAGCCAGAATGTCCCG
Source organism: Betaproteobacteria bacterium (assembly GCA_050257255.1). Taxonomy (GTDB): domain Bacteria; phylum Nitrospirota; class UBA9217; order UBA9217; family UBA9217; genus JAJYKN01. The sequence continues at coordinate 7,448 of JBLMWN010000177.1, forward strand.
CCAGGGGATGGCGCCTTCGCGCACCAGCCGTGGCGTATCTGTGCTCGCGTCAACGACCGTCGATGGTTTTCCGCCCGCAGTTTCGCCCCCGTCGAGGATCAGGTCAACCAGCCCGCCGACGGCTTCGGCCGTTTCATGCGCCGTGCAGGGGCTTGGCTGGCCTGCGAGATTCGCACTCGTGCCGGTCAGGGCGTGGCCTATAAAGCCCAGCAGTTCACGGGTTAGCGTGTTAGCCGGGACCCGGAGCCCGATGGTGCCGGTACCCGCAGTAATCTCCGGGAGGACGTCCGGCTTCGCCGTGAAAATAAGCGTCAGCGGACCCGGCCAGTATCGTTTCATGAAATCCTCGGCGCGGCATGGGACCTCAGCTGCCCACTCCCCGATGTTTTTCGGGTCCGCCATAAGCAGCAAGATAGGCTGATCCTTCTGTCTGCCTTTGATCTCGAAGAGCCTCTTCACAGCTAAACCATTCCGCGGGTCAACGCCGAGCCCGTAAAAGGTATCCGTGGGATAGGCAATCACACCGCCTAAGGCCACCACGTTCCTGCAATGTGAGAATGCCTGTTCAGGATGAACCGGATCTACCGTGATAATTTCTGCGGATTTCTTCACTGGTTCACCCAATCCCCGTTCAACCCGCAAGAGACTTCCCGCTCATAAGCACGATATCACCATTCGGTCTTTTCAGGTACGATGCTACGATTGGACACTTGACCTTAAACAGGTAGAAGATGCGTTCATCTCCTTCCGGCGCCAGCGTTTCGTAATTTGCCTGACCTTTGCTGATAATGATATCGGCCGCATGGTACGCGTCCAGGAACCTCTTCGAACAGGCCTCAAGCAGCGTACCGATACCGTCATTCCCGTTATCGATCACCGCAGCATATTCGTGAAGTCCGGCGGCATACGCATCTTCAAGCGTGGCATCGTTGATCACGGGAGAGCCCTTGACCGCGGCAATCACGTCCTTTCCCATGTCACGAAGGATTTCGATCAGGACCCGGTCGAATACGATCTCACCGGCATTGTCACAGAGGTAGAGGATGCGCCGCGAGGCAGCGACCTTCTCGGCAAACGCGAGGTACTCTGCAGAAGAAAGCGGTAAACGAATAGACTCTTCGATCGAGCGTTCCAGATCGACCGTTTCGTAGATCCCAAAATCGATGATATTCCCTGCAATAGCGATCCGGACGCCGCCTTCGAGCCGGTCGGTCGATCCGGAAGCCATGCTTCGCAATGCCGGCAGTCTGTCGAGGGCAATGCGGTTATAGGCTTTCTTCACGGAATAATAGGGATCCACGCCCGTTTCTTCGCGAAGCATCCGGTGAATCAGGGTCGTGGTCCTGGCAGGCACTTCATCAAGCGACGCCCCTTCGATGATCACCTCCGCTTTGCGCCTGATTCCGCGACCCCGGTCGCCGTTCACGCCTGCATATTGCAGAGTGCGCGCGACCTGGCCGAAAAAGCAGGGCAGGCATTCGAGCTCTGTTTTCACGCCGGCTGGCCCTGCGGAGGCACGACCCCGCCCGTTTTTTTCTTCCATCGCCTGCGCCGCGATTTCTTCTTGACCGGCGCTGCCGCTTCGACTGCGACCGGTTCCCTGAGCGAGGGCGCCGCGGCAATCGCCACAAGCCGCTTCGCTTTTTCTTCCACGTCCCGCTCCATCTCAACCCTGTAGACCTTCAGACGGTTCGCAACTTTCACATCGCCGGTAGCAATGATCTGGGCGGCAAAAATCCCCGCGTTCTTCGCGCCCGGCTTGCCGAGCGACATCGTCGCCACCGGGATCCCGCCCGGCATCTGAGCCGTGGCAAGGAGCGCGTCGATACCCTTGAGGGGTGATGAATCGATTGGCACTCCGATGACCGGGAGCGTCGTCTGTGACGCGATCACGCCGGCCAGATGGGCGGCCCATCCGGCCCCGGCAATGATCGCCTTGAGGCCGCGCTTCTCCGCGCTCTGACTGTACTCGAGTACTTTTTTCGGCGTTCGGTGTGCTGATGCGATGGTCATCTCATATTCGATGCCGAACTCCTGGAGCATAGCCGCGGCTTCCTGCATTACCGGCAGGTCAGAATCGCTTCCCATCAGTATCCCGACAACTGGTTTGCCCATGAGAACTCCCTTCTCGAAAAATGTAACGTGGAGGATAGCATCGTGCCACTAGTAATTTTTGGCATCTGCGATAAAAACCGTCTCAACGTCGAACTTCTCCTTGATGGGCGGCATCAATGCTTTTACCCCGACGGTCTCCGTCGCATAGTGGCCGGCAGCGATAATGTTCATGCCGTGATCTTTCGCCGCATTGTACATGGCCAGATCGACTTCCCCAACCAGAAAACAGTCAACGCCTTCCTTCACTGCATCAGTCAGCATGCTCCCGCCTCCGCCTGAGACGATGCCGATTGTGCGGATCCGGCCTTCGCCGAAGGAGAGGATGCGGCACGCTCCGTGAAGGTTCCTCCTCAGCCTAGCGGCGATGGCGGTCAGGCTTGTTGCCGATCTGAATGTTCCCGCATAGCCGATCTTGATGCCGTGATACCTGCCGAATTTCCGCAGGTGTCGCAGCGAAAGCAGCCGGCAAAGCTGCATATTGTTCCCGTATTCCTCGTGCAGGTCGAGGGGCAGATGCACGGCGTACAGGGCCATATCATGCTTTTTCAGAAACGCTTCTCTCCGCTCTGCCAGTTCTCTGTCCTTTTGCGGTCTCCACTTGATGCCGTGGTGAACGACGAGGAGATCGACTTCACACTTCCTCGCCTTTTCAAAGGTGGAGATACAGGCATCGACGGCAAAACCGACTGTCCGGACCCGCCCGCTGTTCCGGGACCGTACCTGCAAGCCGTTTAATGAAGCATCTTTGATTTTTCTGACCCGAAGCGCCTTGTTCAAAAAACCCGTGATGTTCGTGACCGTTGCTTTTTCCATTTCCTGTATTATATTGTTGGCGATTATGTAAACCCTTCCATCACAGAGTCGCGGAGTGCACCGAGGGGAAAACGGTTATTTCCCGGCTGTCTTACTCCGTGTCGCTGCCATCCCCATAGTACAATCTGAGTTCCTGCGAATGCGCTGATGTTAATGTATTTCAGTTTCCCGTCTCGAGCGCACGCGCTCCGATGTCCCTGCGGTAATGCGCGCCCTCGAAGGAAATCTCCCGCACCCCTGCATAGGCATTATCGATGGCCGCGGCGACAACAGGACCGAGCCCGGTCACCCCGAGCACCCTGCCGCCATTCGTCACGACTGCGCCGTTCTTTAGCGCGGTGCCGGCATGGAAGACCACGACGCCGGTCTTCTTCGCGGCGTTCTCGAGCCCGTCGATCGTCTTGCCTTTCTCGTAGTTGCCGGGATAGCCGCCCGAGGCCATGACCACGCAGACCGCTGAATCAGACTTCCATTTGATATCGACCTTGGACAGGGAGCCGGAGAGGATGGCCTCAATGATGTCGATAATGTCCGTGTCGAGCCTCGCCATGATCGGCTGCGTTTCCGGGTCTCCGAATCGAGCGTTGAATTCCAGCACCTTTGCCTCGCCTTCATGAATCATCAGACCCGCATACAACACTCCCTTGAACATCCGCCCTTCTTTTTCCATGGCCCGGACCGTCGGAATCATGATGGTGTCCATGACCTTGCGTTCAAGCTTCTTGGTGACGACCGGAGCGGGCGAATAAGCCCCCATACCCCCGGTGTTCGGCCCCCTGTCCGAATCGAACACGCGCTTGTGGTCCTGCGATGATGCCATGGGCACAACGGTCTTGCCGTCTGAAAAAGCCATGAACGACGCTTCCTCTCCCTTGAGGCATTCCTCGACCACCACGCGGTTTCCGGCTGCACCGAAGGCTTTTTCCGTCATGATCAGGTCCAAAGCCTCCAACGCCTCTCCCACGGTCTCGGCAACGACTACACCCTTGCCCGCTGCCAGGCCGTCAGCCTTGACGACGATGGGCGCGCCCTTCTGCCGCACATAGGCCTCTGCCGCGGCTTTGTCGGTAAAAGCCCTGTATTCCGCCGTGGGGATGTTGTATTTTTTCATCAGGTCCTTGGAAAACTGCTTACTCGCTTCAATCTCGGCGGCCTTGCCGCTGGGGCCGAACGCACGTAGGCCGGCCCTGGCAAACTCGTCCACAATGCCCATGGAGAGCGGCCCCTCAGGGCCCACGATCGTGATGTCGATTGATTTGGATTTCGCGAATGCCATGAGCCCGGCGATATCCTCGGCCTTGATTGATACACATTCCGCGAGCTGTGCAATCCCGGCATTCCCCGGGGCTGCGTATATCTTCGTTACCCTCGGGCTCTGGGAGACCTTCCAAACGAGCGCGTGTTCCCTGCCGCCGCCGCCGACTACTAGTACCTTCATGCGCTCACCCCTTCCTCTCTACATTCTCGCGCAGGCTGCTGGCCCTGGGCAACGTCAAGCCTGTCCGTAGGTGTATCCAACGTGTCAAATAAACGGGACCGTCCTCACTTTTTCCCATTTCTCATTCCGCAATCCGCATTTCGCAATTGATTCATTCCTTCGTTCATGCTTCCTGTCCGGTAGCCCTCAAGGTCCAGACAGACATACGTGTATCCCAGCCTTTTGAACGCTGCAGTGATCCGCCCAGCTGTCTCATCGTTGAGCAGCCGTCCAAATTCAGCACGATCGATCTCTATCCTTGCTGTCTTGCCGTGATGCCGCACGCGCACCTGACGGAATCCGAGGACGCGCATTTGGTCCTCTGCAGCCTGGATGGTCCTGAGTATCTCGGAGGTGATCCTTGTTTCATAAGGAATGCGTGAGGCGAGGCAGGCGAACGACGGTTTGTCCCACACGGGAAGGTTCAGCGTATGTGCAAGTTCGCGGACTTCCGCTTTCGAGAGCCCTGCTTCCACGAGGGGGCTCCGGACGGAAAACTCCTGCACGGCTTTTCGGCCAGGACGGTAATCTGCAAGGTCGTCCGTGTTCGAACCTTCGATAACAATGCCGATGCCCTCTGTATCAGCGATCCTTCTGAGCTTTTGAAAAAGCTCTTTCTTGCAGTGGTAGCACCGGTCCGGGGCATTGCGCACGAAGTCTTCTGATGCAAGCTCCTCGGTATGCAGGATCGTGTGGATCACGCCGAGCGGGCGGGCAAACTCCTTCGCGGAGAGTAGTTCACAATCTGGATAGGTCTCGGAAACGGCAGTAACTGCAATCAGGCGGGAGCCCAAAACCTCGGCCGCGGCCCTGAGCAGGAGCGAGCTGTCCACTCCGCCGGAATAGGCGAGCACGGCACGTTGCATCTCGCAAAGCCGCGCCTTAAGATGATCCCATTTTTGTTCAATCGTCATCTGGCCGATAATAGCACAGCATAAACTCCGGTGTCAACAAACACCTGCGGATGAATGCCCATCGGGCCCACATGGGTAGATTTACTTTTTCCCGGTCGGCGCAAGGTATCCGAGCTTTGTCGAGAGTGCCCTGCCCGATTCCTGGAGTGCGGCGATAATGCCGCCTTTTTCCAGCCTCTCGTCGGTGAGCCTGCTGACAGGCGCCGTGATGCCGATTGCGGCGATCACGTTCTTGGAAAAATCCCTCACCACCACCGCGACACCCCGCACGTCGATCTCGACTTCCTCATTCTCGACCGCATAGCCTCTGCCGGCGATTTTTTTCAGCTCTTCCATCAGCATGTCGCGTGTTTTAATGCTCCGCTCCGTCAGTGCCGTCAGGCCTTGTTCAGGGTACAGCCGCTCAATCTCGGCCGGCGCCAGAGAGGCGAGTTGCACCTTGCCGACGGCCGCACAATGCGCGGGCAGCAGAGCCCCTACGTGCGAGACCGCGCGCACGGTCTTGCCCGTTTCCACGCTGTCCATGTAAATAACCTTGTTCCCGCGGAGGACCGCGACGACTGCGGTCTCACCCGTCGTTGCCATCAGAGTCTCGAGAATCGGGCGGGCCTGACGCCGGCATTCGCGCTGTTCGATGAAGATCGACCCGATCTGAAGCGTCTTCGGTCCCAGCCGGTAGTTCTCCGTTACCCCGTTCTGCTCGATATAGCCGCGATGCTCGAGCGTCGCGAGCAGCCGGAATACATTGTTTTTGTGGAGGCCCAGCCGCTTCGACAATTCAGTCACCCCCAGTTCGTCTTCAGACCTGGTAAATGACTCCAGGATATCGAGGGCGTGCGATACGGACTGGATCGTATAGTTGGCTTTTTCTCTCTTTGTTACCATGCGTTCTTTCAGCTTCCTTTCCGCTACTGCATCTTACCGGGCCGGCTCCCCTTCTGCACCGGGTTGCCCTTCAGAAGCCAGTCAGGCATGCCTGTCTGATAGATCATAAGGTACGTATACCCCATCTCGATGGCCGCACCTGCGGCCATACGGCTGAGGGATCAACCTTCTCCCCTGCAATAAAAAATGATGGGCGCCGCTTTGTCCTTCGGAAGACGGGATGCCTCCGCTTTCATCCGGTCAGCCGGAATATTGATGGCCCCCGGGATGTGAGCCTGCTGATATTCCTCAGCCGGTCTCACATCGATAAGAACCGCTTTCTGCCTCCCATGCGCCCACGACTTCAGCTGTTCGGCATCAATAATGGGAAACTGCGCCATGGCTGCGGTTGCAGCGATAAACAAAAACCCCAATGAAAACATGATAATCCTGAATCTCATCATAAAATTATTATTCTCCTTAAATTTTAGAACAAGCGTTTAATATTAATTCGGGGGATGAAATTTGTCAAGGGAAAATGGAGGAAGATCCATGCCTCCTCAACATTATTCAAAATTATCATGAAATATTGCAACATAACAAACGTCAGGGGGGAAAGACCCAATTAATGCGAGTTGAGCCACCATTTGACCCGCTTTGCGGAAATTTTTTTTGCTGCTCCAAATCAATCCGAGAGCAGCGAATGATCGGATGCGGCATTTTCCTCATCTCAATATTATTAGTGCAGATCCGCTGCGGCATCGAAAGAGTCTGGACACTACGTTGTGAGAAAAAATACTTACTGGGGTGAAGTTAGTGTATGCAATTTCCTGCATCATTCTAACCCGTTGTTTGTATATTCTAAAATCTTTATTTTAATCATGGCAATCAAGGTTTGCTGCAGCGGAATCCATACAACCTTGCCCGTCTATGAACAGGCCGAAGAACAGGGAAACAAAAAAATACTCCAAAAAATCGGGGGAGTATCACATGTGCGCAACTTCTGGCATTTCATTTGCTATCTGTTACGAGTTTGAAAGTTTTATTGGCACCGGAACTGTGATCGTTAAATCCTAATGAAGAAAGGAGAAGACTGACAAGCGATGTTCCAGGGGTTCTGTACAAAAACACCCACCGATTGATTGTGCTGTTTTAAAAAATGACACGGAGGATACAGATGAGAAAGAAGCTGATAGTGTTTAGTGTTGCCACATTGGCATTGACTTGTTCGTTTGTTGTTTCCGGACTCGTTGGCGCCGCACCGAAAAACGGCCAGACTAGCTACAGCATCATGGCCACCAACGACCTCGGCATGCACTGTGTGTGCCCGACGTTCGATTTTGTCACGGTCCTTCCGCCGTTCAATACGTTCCGGGCGCAGGCGTTCATGAAAGGCGGTCAGGACCCGGTGATCATTTCCGATGCCACGAAATACCGCGTTGCCTACAGCGTTCTCGAGAATACGGACGCAATTCTCGCGGCGGACCCGAACTACCAGAATTGGATGAAAAACTCTCAAAAGCTGTTTCCCGGGTTTAATCCCATTAATAGCGCAGGAAAGATTCAAGGCCTCACCGGCGCGACCTTAAGCGGCGACATGGAGCTCAAGTCCGGCGCCGGGGCCTGGTGGGAAGTCAAAGGGGTCCCTGTCTTCCCCGTGGTCACCGGCACGAGCACGGATATCATGGTCGATCCGCTTGGCGGCCCCAACAGGACACCCTATCTCACCGGCCAGGTCCAGCTGATCGATGCAGCGACGGACAAGGTCCTCGCAACGAACCAGTTCACCGTGCCGGTCGCCAACGGCGGCTGCTGCGGATGCCACCTGAAGCTGGCGGAATCGTACGGGTATTCCAACCCTACGTCGCTCGATTCATTTCAGGTGATGGGCAAGCTGCACGGCCAAAACAGCAGCGGGGTCGACATCTCCAAGATCGATGTTGACGGCGACGGCGTACCCGGACCGGTCCGGTGCTCGTGGTGCCATCTGGACCCCGCGATGGGCGAAACCGTTGCACCAGGGGTACCGGCTGGCTATAAAATTCTGTCGGGCGCAAATTTCACGTCATCCCAGGTAAGGACGTCAAAGTATACCTTCTCCGATGTCCTTCACCGGTTCCACGCCCAAGATTCCGTGGTTCTGTCGTCTTACGACCCCAATATCGCCAAGAACTGCTACGATTGCCATCCGGGCAACGGCGTAAACTGTTACCGCGACACCCACACGACCAAGACCATCAACGGTCATGCGATATGGTGTACGGACTGCCACGGCGATCTGAACTATCGGATTGCCACGAACCAGATGGACCAGCCGTGGTCTGACAAAACCCTGCCGAAGTGCTCGAACTGTCATGGGACCGGCTACGGCGAGGGTGACGGATGGCTGAATCTCGGCATCTTCGGCTCGTTCCTGAACAGCAGCGGCCACCACGATAATAAGGTCCTCTGTTCGACCTGCCACGGCTCACCCCACGGCCTGAACCCCTCGACGCTGGCCAAGGACAACGAGCAGAACATCAATCTCCAGAACGACCCGCGGGCAATCGGCAAATGCACCGTCTGCCACACCGGCAAACGCTCAACATGGGGTGTGCCGCCTCACTAATGACACGGTGTTAAGTCCGCGCAAGAACACTACCGTAATGGGGGAGGACTGGGTCCTCCCCATCTTTAATCAAAGGGGAGAAAGATGAAAAAGTTTTTTGCCGTTTTATTGCTCGTTCTCATATCCGTGCCTTCATTTACATCGGTCGTCCATGCGACGAAAAGAACAGAAGAACCTCAGAAGAAGATCGATCTTGCAATGACCTTGAAATTCATCCAGGGCTGGTCCGCGAGGGACAAATGGGACAAATTTCCCGAGTCCCCTTCTTTTGCCTACTACAATGCCTATTCCCTGAAGGCCTTG